>RECJ01000099.1 GCA_007694115.1 Leptolyngbya sp. DLM2.Bin27
TCGCGCCATAAACGTTTACTCTCCGAACAAATTCCAAAGATTCTAATCTTAGCGTGAATGCGCCAGCAGATCAATGGTTTGGGGGGAGATTTGGGTTTTAGGTTTCGGGTCTCAGGTTTCAGTCACCCACCCACTCACTGATCCACTCCTCTACGGCTGCTGCTGCTCAACCCCGAGCAAGATTTGGTAGACAAACAGCTGCCGTAGCGCTCTGGTTTGCTCCTGCTGCTGGTTTGCGGCTGCGTGAATCTCCGCTGATACCAAAACACTACCGGCCACCAAGGTCAAAACCAAGCAGACATTTCGCACAATCATGGGAGCAGGCAGACGGCGGTTTTTCATAATTGTCACTGGAATCGTTACTAGGATAGCGCGCTGTGCATGGGCAGGCTTAAACCACCACCTCATTGCTAAATCAGACCGATATATTGGTTAACCCACGTTCACTTAACCTCAATTTGACCCAGAAACTGGGTTGGGTACCGACGACCTAGGCGGCTGGATAAAAGAAAAACGCCAGCGCTAGCACCATATAGGCGGCGATTAACAGCACCCCCTCTAGCCAATTGGAGCGGCCATCCATGCTGATGGAGTTGGCAATCAGCACCGCCACCCCCATCGCCACCAAATCGAGGGGGCCAAAGTCAAAGTTCATCGGCTGGTGCAGCAGCCAGCCCGCCAGCACCAAAACCGGGCCCATAAACAGCGCCACCTGCATACTAGAGCCAACGGCTATGGCCATCGACAGATCCATCTTGTTTTTAATCGCCACGCTGACGGCGGCGGTGTGCTCAGCGGCGTTGCCAATCAGCGGCAGCAAAATCACCCCGGTAAATAGCTGGGTCAACCCCAGCTGATCGGTGGCCAGCGCTAGGTTGTTGACTAGTAGTTCTGACTCTAGGGCGACCACTAGGGTAGTGGCCAGCAAAATTCCAATCCAGACGCTGACGCGAAGCTGAGGTTTGGGGGCTAGGATGTCTGGGGTGTCTGGAATTTCAGAGACATCGACGGGTAGGGCAATCGCCGCCCCTGCTGGCGTTTCAGCGACCATAGACCAGTCGCCAGAGCTGAGGGCTTGCAACACCGGAGGCGGGGGCTTGACAGCCACCATCGCCCCCGTCTCGACTATGCTCACGTCTTGCAGGTAGGCGTGGGTTTTCATCGAAAAAACCAGGCTCAGTCCGTAGACCACGATTAGCACGATCGCCACGGAGTTGGAGAGGGTTTGAATGGTTTCATCGGGCACCACATCGGCCACCAGGTCAATGGTAGTGGGCAGCAAGATCGCAATCACCGCCAGGTTCATAGCCGAGGCGTTGACTCGGGCGAGCATTGGCTGAAAGTTTTGCACCTTGTAGCGCAGCCCCCCCAGCAGCATTGATACCCCCATCACCAGCAACAGGTTCGACACAATGGAGCCAGTAATGCTGGCCTTGACCACATCCACCAGCCCCGCTTTCAGCGCAAACAGGGCGATGATCAGCTCCACCATGTTGCCAAAGGTGGCGTTGAGCAGCCCGCCCCAGGCAGGGCCAAGGACGACGGCAATCGCCTCGGTGGCCTCACCAATCAACCCCGCCAGGGGCAAGATCGCCAGGGCGGCAGTAAAAAAAATAGCTATGGCTCCCCATTCCAGCCAGTGGGCCAGCAGAGAAATAGGGACAAATGCCGTGAGCGCAGCGAAAATTGCCTGTTTAGGGCTAAGCGTCTTGAGATTGATGGTCGGTGAGCCCATGGCAGTGTGAATAGATGGATAGATAGGTGGATAGGATAAATCAAGCTGCCCCAGGCGGCTGAGGGTCAAAACCATGGGGTCGCTGGCCAAGGCCGCAGCAGTAGTGCTCCCCAAACTGTGGCATGATGGCGGCGACGTCCCCTCAGGATTTTCAGCCAGGGCCATAGAGCCGTTAGCTGAGTGTATCTGGCAGGCTACCCCTAGCCTCCCTGCCTAGCGGTGGAGTTACTGAAACTCTGGCTACTTATTTGGGCAGGGTTATTGGTACGTCACGCCTTGTCGCCTCTCTCGCTTGAGTCTTTTCGCTTGAGTCTTTATTGAGATAGTTTGTGATCGTGTCAGCCATCGTCGGTCTAGCAATTCACACCTGTGGCCCGGCCCTGGGGCTGGCTTTAAAGGACGCTATGGGCGAGATCCGTCATCAGAGCTGGCCCCTGGGGCGCGATCTCTCGACCCAGCTGCACAGCCTTTTGCTGGAATTTATCGATCCCTACAACTGGACAGAATTCTCGTTTTTGGCGGTGGCGGTGGGGCCGGGCGGCTTTACCGGCACCCGTCTGGGGGTGGTGACGGCCCGCACCCTGGCCCAGCAGCTAGAGATACCGCTGTTTGGGGTGTCGAGTTTAGCGGCGGTGGCCCAGCGCACCCTGGGCGCATCTCCCGGCGATGTTCAGGGGGATATTGCAGTGGACATGCAGGCCCAGCGAGAACAGCTCTACACCGCCATCTACCGACCCACCAGCCGGGGGCTAGAGGTGATTCAACCCGATCAGGTGCGATCGCCCGCCGACTGGGAAGTGGCCCTCAAAGCCCATCCCCAGCCCCTGACGCGAGCAACGGCAGGGGAGAACCTGGCGGCCACGGTGGTGCAGGTGCTGGCGCTAGCCGAGGGGGGCTGGAACCGGGGCGATCGCCCCGACTGGGCCACGGTACTGCCCTACTACGGGCAGCACCCAGTAGATCGCTAGGCAGCACCCCAGGCATGGAGCTTAACTGTGCTACGTCGGTAGAGGCTGGCTCAAGGGACTACGCTGCCTCGGCGGCAACCAAATTCAAAAAAAGCAATCTATGCTACAGTTAGCGAACATAAGCGTTTAAATGAAACTCAATTAAGGCTTGAGCTCTTCACTGAAAAGCCTGCAAAGTTTAGGTAATTTAAGATTTACTAGGCTCGCTAGTTTTTACCCCATAGCGCTTGAATGAATGCATGAAAAGATTGGCATTCTACCTAGCTATGCTCTGTGCATTTTCATGTTCAAACCAAGCCTGAGCTTCCCAAAAGACTTGTCACACTAAAAAGTCTTACGAGATTTTAGCAACAATTTAAAAGTAACTGATCAATGACAATTAAAAAAGAAACGGCTCTGGTCTACTGCGAAAACCAGTTTGGTTTAGTAGACGGAAAAACAGCTGCGGCATTAATTCGACAGTCTCAGATTTACACCATTGTGGGAGTGATTGACAGTTCATTGGCGGGCAAAGATGCCGGAGAAGCATTGGGGGAAGCAAAGAGTAATATTCCCATATTCTCTGACTTGGCCAATGCTCTAGGTCAACTGTCTGAGGTGCCAGACTGCTACATCTACGGCAAAGCTCCCCTGGATGCTTGCATAGGCAGCGCAGAAAGGTTGCTGATTATAGAGGCAATGAATCATGGTATGGATATCATTAATGGCCTCCACCAGTTCTTCTCCGACGACCCAGAATTTGTCAGGGTTGCGGCTCAGAAAAATGTCCAGATCAAAGATATTCGTAAGCCCCCCCAGCTCAAAGATCTGCATGTCTTTACTGGGCAAATATCTGACGTCACTGTCCCAGTTGTCGCCATATTGGGGACTGACTGCGCGTGCGGGAAAATGACCACAGCAGTTGAGCTAAATAAAGCTCTAAATCACCTAGGCATCAAGTCTGTGCTAGTGGCAACGGGTCAGACTAGTTTGATCCAGGGAGCCCGGTATGGCGTCTCGATCGATGCTCTAATTTCCCAGTTTGTGATTGGTGAAATAGAACACTCGGTAGTTCAAGCCTTTGAGCAGGAAAGCCCTGACATCATTTTGGTTGAGGGGCAAAGCGCTGTGAGTCATCCTGCCTTTATGAGCTCTCTCGGCATTTTAAAGGGCAGCATGCCCGATGGCATCATCCTGCAACACCCGCCGGGCAGAAGGTTTCGATGCGACTTTCCGCACTTGGTTATGCCCACCGTTGAGAGCGAAATCAAGCTGATCGAGGCCATTTCCCAGGCGAGGGTAATTGCGATCGCACTCAGCCACGAAAACCTAGCCGAGGCAGAAATCCTGTCTCTCATCGCGGGCTATGAGCAGCAGTTTCAGTTGCCGACCACTGATGTCTTGAGCCATGGATGCCAAAAACTGGTTCAAGCCCTAGGCCATCAATTTCCCAGGCTGAAGCCAAAAATCAACCAAGCGAGCTTAGAACAAGTTCCTGTCTTGGCAATAAGGTAGACATCGCTGTCTAACACAAAACCATGACATCGTTCATGCCAAGGATAGAAATTTCTCTGGCAAAAATACAGGACAATGCCCGGATACTGTCTGAACTCTATGGACAGCAGGGGATTTCCCTGATGGGAGTTACTAAGGCAGTGCTAGGCGAGCCAGCCATCGCCGCTGCGATGATTCGAGGTGGAGTTGAGTTTATCGCTGACTCTCGGCTTGAAAACATACAAAGAATGAAAGCTGCGGGGGTGATCGCTCAGTTTGTGCTGCTGCGCACGGCGCTAAGCCAGGCTGAAGCCATTGTAGAGGTGGTGGATATCAGTCTTAACTCTGAGATCGAAACGCTCAGAAGCCTCTCTTACTATGCAAAGGCCCATAACAAACGTCATCAGATCATTGTCATGGTAGAGATGGGCGATCTGCGGGAGGGGGTGCTTCCCGCAGATCTCTCTAGTTTTATCCATCAAACTCTGTCTCTACCACATCTGAAGATTGCTGGCATTGGCTGCAACCTCGCCTGTTATGGCGGAGTTAGGCCCGATGACAGAAACATGCGAGCACTCTCTGAGCAGGTTGATCGACTTGAGAAAGAATTTCAGATTAATTTAGGCGTAATTTCGGGCGGCAACTCAGCCAACTATGAGTGGTATAAAACCGCCCAAGCTGTTGGTAGAATTAACAATCTTCGCCTGGGTGAATCTATTCTTCTCGGTTGTGAAACCGTGGGTCGCAAGATCATTCCAGGCCTGCATACTCGAGCTTTTCAGCTTTTTGCTGAAGTCATTGAGGCCAAGATTAAGCCATCTTTGCCCTCAGGAGACATTTGCCAAGACGCATTTGGCCATATTCCTGTCTTCCAAGACCGAGGTCTTCACCAGAGGGCTATTCTTGCCTTGGGGCGACAGGATGTGTCGGTCTCTGGCTTAAAATCTAACAACAGCTTAGAAATACTGGGCTCTAGCAGCGATCACACCATTGTCACCAGCAAACATCGCAATCTACGGGTTGGTGATGAGATAAATTTTAGTCTAGATTACGGTAGCCTGCTGACGGCGATGACGTCGCCGTTTATTGAAAAGGTGATGCAACCAGGACTCCTAAATTTTCACAGTGATATGGCAGCATAACCATAAATCTAGACGCCAAAGATAACCCAGACAACCCAAGCAATTCAGCAACCAGGCCCCTATCACCTTTTCCAGCTGAGGCCCAAGGCAAAGGGATCCGGCTTTAGGGCCGGCGCGGCGGTTGCTCTAGCTGAGATTTTTGCTCTAGCAGGGCTTCTACCGCAGCCAGCAGTTCTCCCTGGCCCCAGTTTTGGTAGAGGGTGGCTGCGATCGCACAGCCCCCCGCCCCCACGCCCTCCTTCACAAACCCTCGCTCGTAGGCCCGCAGCGCCTCAAACCGCGACTCTGCAAAGCCAAGCTGCGTCGCCATCAGGCAGGCCCCCGTCAGCTCCGCCAGCCCCACCGTATCCCCCGTGGCATCCTCCGCCACCCAGCGGGTGGTGCCCACCACTACGTTCTGTGGATTCCAGCTACAGCCCTCTGCCTGGGCCATCGCCCCCATTAGCGCGTAGACCGCCAGCATTTGCGTGCCCCCCGCCAGCAGCACAGGCCGAGTGCGGCTGGCGGCGATCGCCATCGCCGCCACCACCGGCTGCATCGGGTCGCCCACCGCCGCCACCACCGCCAGGGGGTGAGGCTTTGCCGCTAGTCCGGCACGGGCGAGTCCCTGGGCCACCAAGGCCTGCTTTTGGTCGTGGTTGCAGGTGGGGTGGCTGCTGTTGACCCGCGCCGCCGCATCTACCCCCAGCCCAGTGAGAACTCCCAGGGCCGTAGTGGTGCCCCCCACTACGCACTCCGCCAGCAGCAGGTAGTCGCTTTTGGCTGCTAGCAGTTCACCCTGGGCCAACCCCTGCCGCCACAGGTGCTCCACCACCTCCAGCGGCAGAGCCGCCCCAGTACTCAGGCACTGGGCCGATTTTCCGCCCAAATCAACGCTGGGTACGGTCGGCGGCAGCGGCAAGCCAGCATTGATCACAACCAAGGGAATACCCTGCCCGGCCATGACAGCCCGGGAAATCAGCGCTGGGGAAGCCCCCGCCTGAAGCGGCGGTAGGGGATACGTGGGCGCTGAGGTAAGGCCATTGACCATAAATTCGGCATCGGCCAGGGCGGTGAAGGTGCGATCGCGCGGCGTTGCCCCCGCCGCCGAAATCCCTTCCACCAGACCCGTCTCGGTAAACCCCAGGGTCAACACCAGCGACGGACGCCGCCCCCGCACCCGCTCTATCCAAGCTTGGCCTTGCTGACGCTGGGTGCAGATCTTAATCAGAGACATATCAAACAGAAGGCTAGGGCATAGGGCTGAAACGGGAGCGCTTGGGGTTTAGCCAGCGTTGAGGGCTGGTTGGGTAACTCCATTTTTGGTGGGCAGTGTCCACCCTCCATTTTTGGTGGGCAGTGCCCACCCTACGTCCTCCCCCACTACGTCCTCCCCCACTCACCTAGTCCTTAAGCAAATCCTGCACCCACCCCGGCGGCTCCGGTATCTTTGCCCCCAGCCGCCCCAGCAGCAGCCAGGCTGCCAGATGCACCGTAAACAAATACACAATATTGCTGGCCAGCACCGACAGTAGGGCCAACAGCTGCACCGCCTCCACATTGGCCTGGCCCAGCACCCCCACATCGAGCACCCCCAGGCCCACCAGGCGCTCTAGCCCCCAGTTGAGCATTTGCGTCACCTGAATGGTCAAATACACCCACAGGTCTTCGCCCACCAGTAGCGACGACAGCCACAGCCGAAAGAAAAACCCCACCGCCCCCAAGATGGCACCGACGACAATCGACACATACCAGTTAGCCCGCCGCACCCAAAAGAAGCCCAGCTGTACCCCCAGCAGTGCATAGGGCATCAAAAACAGCAGGCTGCGGGGTGGCCCCATCAGCACCGACAGCAGCAGCCCCGACACCAGCGCCGACATCCAAGCCGCCCGAGGGCCCCAGCGCAAATACACCAACGCCATCGGTAGCGGAAACAGCAGCCGCAAAACCGGCCCCGGGGGAAAGTAGGTATTCACCAGCCAAATCAGGGCCGCCGTGCTGGCCAAAAACGCCGTTTCTACCATGGCCAGCGGGCCAGATTTTAACCGATGGGACATATCGGGGGCTTCGGCCTCATCGGCAGCACGGTACTCCAGATAGGTTTCTAGCTCGTCGAAGTCGCTTTCGGCGGCCTCAACCGGGGGCACAAACTTAGCTCCAGAGGCTGGGTCAGGGGGTTGACTCATGAATAGCTAAACCAGCAGACGTTCTAGGGCATTAATGTCGGGAATTCTCATCATGTCTTTGTCTCGCACAATCAGCCCTTTCTTCTCTAGCTTACTCAGTACTCGGGTTACCGTCTCACGGGCCAGACCGCTGAGGCTGCTCAGCTCCCGATGGGGCAGGTTCGGAATCTCAATGCCGTCAGCTCCATGCTGCCCCTGGCCATCGGCCAAAAAGAGAATAATATCGGCCACCCGCGAAGTGCTGTCAGACTCGCGCAGCCGCAGCCGCCGGTTGACCTGCCTGAGCCGCCGGGCCATCAGCTGCGACAGTCGAATGCCCGCCAGCGGCTCGGTATTGAGCAACTTGACAAAGTCGCTGGCGGGCATGCTGCCGATCACCGTGGGCACCAAGGTGATCACATCAGTGGAGCGGGGCACCTCTTCCAGGGGGGCCATTTCGCCAAAAAGTTCACCTTTACCTAGAATATTGAGGGTGACTTCTTTGCCGTCGAGATTGTAGGTACGAATCTTTACCCAGCCGTCAAGGATAAAGTAGACCGAAGACCCCCAGTCATTTTCAAGCAAAATTACTTGATTGGCCGGATGACGACGGGAGACCACATGACTGGTGGCTTCAGCTACAGCGTCCGCTGGCAACTCCTGAAATAACAGTGCCGAACGAATTAATTTCAGATCGGCGTCAGGATCCCGAGGGTTGTAGCGAGCATCCATTAATCACTCCCAGTTATTAATTTTTTTGTTTAAGTTAGTGATATTAAAACGACCCAGCCCATCCTATCTCAGGGCAGCGTTAGAATGCTTCCCTGGTGGTTCATGGGGTATGTATCCAAAGCCCTAGAACTATATCATTCCCCCAGCCGCAGACAGGTAACTGCAAACGGGGCGCAACTCCAGGGCATGCCTTTGGCTACAACTACCGGCAGATCTAACCCTGGCACAGACTAGATCTCGCCACGCCAACAGGCCCGAGCCGCCAGAACCAGCCATTGGGGTACTCTCTAGATGCTGGCTTGATTGGATGATTTTTAAAGCCGACTGACATACACTTTGGCAATCGCTGGGGAAAGGAGAGGGGTAGCCGTGCAGCAGGATGAACTGGAAGCTCTGGTAGCAGAAATTGACTCACTTTTGGGGGCAGCCGCGCCACGGCTGCCCTGGGTGATGTCAAATGATGCCAATCAGCGCCAGCTGCTAGCCAAGGCCAGAACAGCTCTGGTTAACCTCAAGACGTCTCCCAGTCAGCTGCCCACCGAGCCCGGCCTACCCGGCGACTCCACGGCTGCTGCCTCTAGCCAAGTGCTCAAGGCGCTACTGCAAGAAATGCAGTACCTGCGCAGCCAGACGATGCAAATTCTCGACCCGCTGCGCAACGAAGTGGCCACCCTGCGTCAGCAGCGTGAGCTATTGCTTCAGGAGGTACAGCAGCTTCAGCAGCAGCGGGCACAAATTGACCAAGGGGCCACGCTTCACCAGCTGCCCCCCAGCTGGGAGGCGGCCCTACAGCAGATGACTCGCCAGATCGAGGCCAACCTGAGCGAGCAAGTCGATCAGTCAGTGCGGCGGCTAGAGTCTTCGACCGCCAATGCCTACGGGCTGGCCCAGGGAAGCTCAGGATTGGCCGACACTGACGCTCCGGGGCTGAGCCCGGTCCAGCGCCTAGAGTTTCTCAAACAGCTACAGGCCCAATCAGACCAGCTCATGCTGGGGCTTGATCAATCGCTGCGGTCGGTGTTTGACTCCCTCCAACAGAGCATCTACAGCTACCAAGACTCGCTCAACCAGGGGCTGAACCAGATGCACACCCTGGGCCAGCAGGGCGAACTGATGTTTAGCGCTCTAGTCAATCATCTGGGCCAGCCGATCGACTCAGACACCCTGGCCTACCTAGAGTCAGACCAGCGGCGGGGGCTACCCCAGCCCCGGTTCCAAACCTCAACTCCAGAAATCCGCTCAGATCAGAGTTTTGCGGCTGAGAGTTTTGCGGCTGAGGGCTTTGCGGCTGAGGACTTTACAACTGAGAGCAGCGCTGAGCGATCGCGCAATCTAGAGGCTGACTTAGCCCTAGACGCCCTAGACTTCGATCTGGAGCTAGACGACGACCTCGAGCTAGACGACGACGAGATCACCCTGCTGCAAATTGAAGACGACATTATCGAACTTCAACTCGATGACTCCCTAGACGACCCCTTTGGCAGCCCTGGAACCAATAACCCCCTCGACCTACAGCTGCTCGACAGCCTTGATGCCGCTGATCCTGACCCCTCGCCAGCGGTGTCTCTACCCGAAACCAATGAAAGCGACTTTGATACAGCAACTGCCGCAACCGAGGCAGAGGTAGACTCGGCCTCAGACCTAGATGACCTCTACCAGAGTCTATTTGGCAACGGCGGATTTTTTGGGGACTCGGGGGAGGCATTCCCTGAGGCCGAAGTTGCCGACTCTGGCGATTCTGCCGACTCTGTAGATGGCTTTTTAGAGACTGATCGCGCTGCCGAGGGTACCCCGGCCAATGACACCCTTGCCGAGATCATTGACCTAGAGGCCGACTTCGAATTCTCTGAACAACTAACCATGGCAGACGATCTGCCGCGCCCTGAAGATCTAACCCTGCTGACCCAGGCTGGCGATAGGGCTGAGGTTGACCCCATCGAGGCCGAGGGAAGCGGCCTCGACGATCTGTTTGGTGCAGGTACGATGCACCAGCTGACTGGCCTAGGGGGGGCAGCAGTGGAGTTTGACATTCCAGATACCATCGAGTCTTTTGATCAGTTGTTGCCCGGTGGGCCTGGTCAGGCCGGCAATTTAGCAGCCAATACTAACGACGACGACATATTTGGCGGGTTTATGGCCGCCTCTGATGAAGAAGACCTGCTAGCTCAAGACAACCTACCCTCAACGAATACCTACGATCTCATGGTGGATGACACCGTGATCAACCAGCTGCAGCAAGACCTAGAGAAGTTAGAGACGGAAACGGCCTTCGCAGAGCCAGGGCCGCTCTCAGAACCGCCAGCAGAGCCAGCCGCTGAGGATACAGAGTTGCCCTCGACTCGGGCTGACATTGGCCGCCTCTTTGACCAAGAGCAAGACCAGAGTCCCTCTGCACCCAACCCAGACGAGTTAGTCGAAGCCTCACTCAGCCCGCCCCCCAATCGCGTCGAGGGCGAGATATCTTCGCCTACCTCCCCTAGCGCTAGTCTAGAATCGGCCTCGCCCTCGGTTACACCTCCCCCCGGCCCCGAGCAAGGCCCACTAGACCTTGACCTATTTGCTACCGACCTGGCAATTGACGATGCCTCAGCCCTCGATTTATCAACTTTAGATTTAGCTGAGCCAGACGAGCAGCCTTGGCCTGCGGCTGAATCGGGTCTCGATCTATTCAATGACCCAGCTGTCGATGAGCCCGAGTTTGACTTGTCTATGCCAGAGGCCCCTGGGGTTGACCTGTTTGATGACCCAGCGCTGGCCGTAGACCCACTGGATGCTGGGCTGTCTAGCGCTAATTTAGAGGCTGATCTGGAGGCTGACTTGTTTGGCGAGCTATCCGCCGCCGCCCCCTTCACTGACCCCGCCGACATCGAACTGTTTGACACCGCTGCCCCGGCCCAAAACTTTGGCCCCGAAGCCTTTGGCCCCGAAGCCTTTGGCCCCGAAAACTTTGGCCCCGAAGCCTTTGGCCCCGAAGCATCGGGTGTTGACCTATTTGATCAGACAGATCCCCCGGTCACTCCAGGGACAGCAGATGGTGGGTCTGACACCGCCGCCCTGACGGCTTTGACACCGTCACCAACCGCCCCTGGCCTTTCGCTTCAAGATCTGCTCTCAGATCTAGACTTCAGCCTGGGGTCAGCAGAACCAGCGCTCGGTGAATCGGGAATGACCCTGGACGATCTCAGTACCCTACCCGGCCCTGAGGCTGATCGGTCTGCTCAAACAGACGAGTCAGAGCCCAAATCGACGCCGGTGTCTGGCCCATCGCTTACCCTAGAAAACCTGCTGGGAGACGATCTGACCCTGGAGCCATTGCCTCCCTTAGCGCCAGCCCCCCAGGCCGAGGTCACCCTGGACGATCTGACCGCAGATAGTCTGTTTGGCGCAGATGTCGAGTCAGAGGTCGGGACTGAGAACCTAGGGGCTGAAACCCGCCTAGACTTTACCCTAGCGGAGTTGGATCGGGATCGTCCTACGGGTGGCCCGCTGGAGTCTGCCCGGCACCCTGACCCACCGCCCCCGGTGAGCGACGATGCCGATTGGTTGGATCAAGCCGATTGGCTTGATCAGTTTGATCAGACAGAGCCGATCCCTGCCCCTGGGCTCGACAATCAGGTTGGATCACCCTCCCTGCCAGAGGGGATCACGTTGGCAGACTTAACCCTAGACCCCCTAGGGGATCAGCCAGATAGCTTCACCCTAGATGACCAATCGCCGGGGCAGGCGTCTCCGCCACCGGATAGTTTTCTAGAGGATTGGGCTTTAGACGATCTAGCTTTAGACGACCTATCCTTGGGTCAGCCCTCTCCGCAGGACGATCTGTTTTTAGATGATTTTGATCCAGAGCCGTCAACTGCTTCAGAGACCCTAACCCCAGATGACCTCACGTTTGAGGGGCTGACTTTAGGCGAATCGCTAGCGCCCACCTCAGATGCGCTGGCTGAGCCCCCGTCATCCGAGGCTGAATCAGGCTTGACCTTGGATGATTGGGACTTAGCTCAGTCAGATCCAGCCTCCCCAGCGACCTCCTTTGCGCTGAGTTTGGATGATCTAGATCTGAGCCTAGACGGAGAGGCTGCGGGGGGTGTCTCGGGGGATAGGCCCAGCCTAGATGACCTGACAGATTTAGGCGACCGTGCCGCCTCAGCAGCTGAGTCGCCCTCGGCTGAGTTACCCAGCGCTACCGATTGGCAGCGAGAGCTCAGCCTCGACAATATTCTCGATGCCGCTGGGGTCAACCCGATGGCAGATCCCGACTTGCCCCCCGCATCCGCTGACCCCATTCAAACGGCGGCGGCGGACGCAGCGGAGTCGATGGAAGCCATGATTGACTTCATTAACTTAGATGCGCTGCTAGATGCACCCCTGTCACCCCATGAACCCGGTTTAGACAATGTTTTAGGCAACCTAGATCTGGGCGACCTAGATCTAGGCGATCTAGATTTGGCCCCTGCTGACCTCGCGCAGGCAGCTTTGACCGACAGTGAGGCACCCGGGTTAGCCTTTGAAGATGGATCAGGTCTAGGTGTAGATGCAGGTGATTTACCTATCGGTGATGACAGGGGTGAGCCCACTGACTCGGCTGATTTGTCCCTGAGTCTAAATTTGAACTTAGACCTGAGCGCTGAATCAGAGGGCGAAGCTAGTTTCTCAGCTGAGCCTGAGGATTTGGAGTTTGATCTTGGGGCAGCTGCACTGCCGGAGGAGGGTTTAGCTGAGAGCCTTGAAGCAGACGGGGTGCTTGACTGGCTGGCTGTAGACGCCCTAGGTCCGTTACAGGCCAATGCTCCACCTAGCCCTAACGCCGAGGCCCAAGAGGTTTTGGATCTAGGGGTCAGCGACTGGGCTGGGGATGAACTAGATCTGCCTTCAGACGAGGGGCCAGTCGCTGGGGTTGAGCCTGCTGAGGCTGGGGTAGAGGATCTAAACCTCGACCGACTGATCGGCCCCATGGCCGATACCCCTGAGCCGCTGACGGCTGATCGAGGTGAGCTAGCCGCTGCTGACTTTGAAAGCGGCGAGGCGGCTATGGTGGCGGACGCCCCTGAAGCCATCGCCCCGCCAGTGATGGATCGACCTGGGACAGAAAGGCTAGGGGTCGTCGATGGGGTAGATGCGATCGCACCTGAGCCCGACCTAGCCGCCGCCCCCCAGCCTGAGATCCCCGATTTCCCCACCGAGACCGACGATGTAGCCCAAGATCTAACCCCGCTGTGGTTTTTGGGGCTAGACGTGGGCACCACCGGGCTTTCGGTCGTGCTTTTAGAACGCCGGGGCGGTCAGGTATACCCGCTCTACTGGATCGATCATGCCATCTCGGGCGTCACCGCCGACAAGTTTTTCCGGCTGCCGACCCTGGCCTCGGTGGGGTCAGACGATGGCGCTAGCCCGATGCAGGTGCAGTCAATCGGGTCTTCGGCCCTAACGGTGAACTGGGGCGATGCCGGCGACACTGGCGATCAGGGGAACGATCAGGGGGCAGTGTTGCTCAAGGCGCTCAAGCCCTACCTCAAGGTGGGCATTCCTTCGGGGGAGATCCACGAGTCTTACCCACAAATTCAGTGGTCTGACTGCGATCGCCTGCCGCTGCGAGTGTTTCAAGACAGTCTACAACGGCTATTGGCCACCCTACCCCAGGGGCTCAGCCCCAAGGCCGCGTTTACCGTTGGGGCCGTGGGCCTCGACAATACCGCCATTGCCCTGGCCTTTGAACAACTGCGGGGAGTGATTGTCAGCTACCCGGCCAACTGGCCCGATACCTACACCTTTAACCTGCGCGAGGCCGTGCTGGGGGCCGAGCTAATCGCCAACCCCGACGACATTTATTTTGTCGAAGATGCGATCGCCGCCGTGCTCTCGGGCCTGCCCGACCCAGCCACCCCCCTGCCCGAGGGCAACGGCCAGCCCATGCAGCAGCAAACCCTCTACGCCTGCCCCTGGACAGGGGGCACCGTGGTGCTCTCTGCCGGAGCGACCGTGAGCGAAGTGGGCATTGTCAACTTGCCCAAACAACTGGGCGACCTTACCTATGACGACTTTACCCTGCAATCCATGAGCTACGCGGGCGACGCCATCGACCTCGATATCGTCTGCCATCTGCTGCACCCCGCCGAGCGCCGCCAGGGCCGCTCACCCGAGGGCTATGGCCGCACCGAAGTGGCCGATGGCTGGGGCTGGCAGGCCGCCATGCCCGAGCTAGACGGCACCCACTGGAGCGATCTCGACCTCGACAGCTGCGATTTGCCCCGTCCGGCAGAGCCCGACGTCGCCCGCCGCCAGCGGCTCTACCAGCGCCTAGAGGCCTCCCTGCTGGGTCAGAGCGTACTCGAAGCCGCCCGCCACCTCAAGATCATTCTTCAGCACCAGCCGCAGTTTGAGCTAGAGCTGGCCGACCAGCGCTGGGTAGTGCGCAGCAAAGACCTCGAAGATCGGATCATTCTGCCCTACGTTCAGCGGATCAACGGCCACCTCAATCGGCTGCTGAGCGAGACCAACCTCAACACCCAGGGCATCAACCAGGTGATCTGCACTGGCGGCAGCGCCTCGTTACCCAAGATTGCTCGCTGGCTCCGGCAAAAGTTTCCCAACGCCACCATTGTGCAAGATACTTACCACAGCGATCGCCCCCCCAGCTGTAGCCGAGTCGCCTATGGGCTGGTCAACCTGGTGCGCTATCCCCAGGTGCTCGACCTCACCCGCCACCAGTACAGCGACATGTTTTTGCTGATGGAGGTGCTGCGCACCCTGCCCGAGCAGCCCATGCCCCTCAACGGCATTTTGCACCTGCTCAAAGAGCGGGGGCTAAACGTCGAGGCCTGCCAGGCCCACCTGATGGCCCTGCTCGAAGGTCGTCTGCCCCCCGGCTTGCTGCCCAGCGCCACCGGCACCCCCCTGGTGCTGGCCCCCACCCGCGAAGATCTGGCGACGCTGGCGACAACCCCGCTATTTAAACGCCCCAACGGCCAGGTGTATGTGCCTGACCTAGATCAGGGCCAGCGACTGCAAGACTTTATGGAGATGCTGCTGGCCGACAAGCACCAAACCCTGGTCGACCCCCTGCTGAGCCAGCTGGCGGCGCTAAATGTGTAGGCCTGACCAAGATGCGATGGGTTTCAAGCCCTGCCCTTTAGGGCACAAGAATGGTAA
>RECJ01000196.1 GCA_007694115.1 Leptolyngbya sp. DLM2.Bin27
AGATGATCAGCTTAAAGCCCTGCCACAAGCCGCTTTTTAGTTGTCGAACTCACGTTTTTTAGAATGAAATAGCCCTGGGCATCACCCTCAGTTCACCTACCCCTGATAGCGCCTTCGTCTAGCTTCTTTTGCTCCTGCACCAAGGCCAATTCTGCAGCCATTTCTCGATCTAAGAAATAGTTGAGAAACGTACGAATGACGGCAATCACCGCCAGCTTGATCAAATCTTGGGTGGTGGGTTCCATGGTGGTCGACAAAATATCGGCCCCCAGCTGAAACTCTAGGGCTAGGGCTAGCCAGCTGCCAAATCGCAACCGCACCTGGTTAAACGGAAACTCTTTTCCCCGACTATGGCGATTGAGCTTGACGGCCAGACAAGCGGTTTTGAATAGCCCCACCACCACGCACAGCACCGAGATCGCTTCTAAACAAAAAGTAGCAACTACAACAATTTCTTTGAGTAGCGCATCGAGGGGGGCAAGCCAGGCCATGGCAATTCTCAAGCACGAGCAGGATTGAGGGCATATTTTTCCAGAAAAGCCAGGGGATTGGCCATGGTCTCGGCAAAGCCAAGGATGCCGCGATCGCAATATTCGTACAGCAGTTGCCCGTCGGCGTCAAACAAAAGCGTGCCGCCCCGCTGAGTTAGGTAGGCGGCATTGGGTACGTAGGTACCCCAGTGGCTCAGGACTTCGGTCATATTGCGCAGGCGCAGGGTAGCCAGCTCGATGGGCCGCTGAAAGCCTTTGCCGCCAACGATGTCAAAGGCTTTGCCCGTCAGGGGCGGCAGCGGCCCAGCTTTGACCACCTCATCGTCGCCAATCAGCTGGGGGGCGCTGCGATCGCCCGTATAGCCCCGCAGCACCTCCCGCAGGGTGCCGGGGCTTTTGATGCCCGCACACATCAGCATGAGGTTTAGCCAGGCCGCCTGCCCCGGCTTCAGGCCCGGTGGCTTCAGGGTCAGCCCCTGGTACAGCCCCAGCTCTCGGTGCAGGGCGGCGGTCTGATCCACAAACAGGTGCTCTGGAGGAAACCCCGTATAGTCGCAAAACTTTTGGCCTGAGCTGCGATCGCCAATGCCCACCGCCCGCACCGCAATCCCCCGTTGGTGCAGTGTCTCTGCCCCCCGCTGCACCCACCAGGCGTACTCCAGACTGTCAAAGTCGCCCAGTTGCGGCCACACCAGCACCAGGGTCTGGGCCGCGCGATCGCCGCCCGTCAGCAGAGGTACCGTCTCGCCGTCGCTCACCCGCTGCCGCTGGGTCTGGGCCAAAATTGTGTAGCTGTTCATGGCAGATGCCCGAGGGAATTGCTCAAAACGCGTTGTGAAATGGGGGAAAGACCCCAAGGGATCGGCTGGAAGCGCTAGGTCTGGGTCAATGGTGGGCAATGCCCACCCTACCCACCTACCCGCCTACCGTCCCCTAAAACCTACCCGCCAGCCACGGAGCCGGGTCCACGCACACCCCATTCACGTATAGCCCCCAGTGCAGGTGCGGCCCCGTCGATGCGCCGGTGTTGCCGACAGCCCCAATCACCTGACCCGGCTGCACCCTATCCCCTTCGTTGACATCGATGCGGCTGAGGTGAATCATAATGCTCAGCACCCCCTGGCCGTGGTCAATGCCGATGGTGTTGCCGTGTAGCTCAAACCCGTCAGCAACGCGACCCACCAGGACGATCCGCCCGGCGGCGGGAGACAGCACTGGAGAACCGGTGGGGGCGGCGTAGTCTAGCCCCCGGTGGTAGTAGTCTTGGGAAAACACACCGTTGTAGTAGCGCCGCACGCCGTACTGGGTGCTGATCCGGCCTGAGTTGGGCCGCTGCATTGCTCCATTCCAGTGGCGGTCAGGGCTGACCAGGGCTCTAAAGGCGGCAACCCGGTCAAACTCGTGCTGGGTGCCCAGGCTGCGGCGGTTGGGCGACAGCGTAATCCGCTGGATGGGAAAATTGCGATTTTTTAGCCCCACGGCCAGATTGCGGGTCTCGCCCGTGCCGATCACGCGGATCACCATCCGCCCCGGCGGGTCGAGGGGGCTGGTGGGTATCAGCGCTCGATACTGACCGTTACCAAAGGCAAAGGTAGGATACTCGGTGCTGTCGTTAACGGTGACGATAGGCTGATTGGAGGCCGGGGTGCGGGGAGTAGCGATCACCGAGATGGTGTCTCCCAACTCGGGGGCGGTGGGGTTGATCACCACGTCGTAGGCCAGGGCGCGACGACCAATCAAGATGGCCGCAGACCCCATCGCTGTGGCTACCAGCAGCGATCGCCGCGTCAGCAGCGGTGTCTCTTGGTTTTGCTCCATAGCTCAGTCCTTACTTGTGGGTCTCATGGTCTAGCCGCTTCTATAGTAGTCGGCAGTAGTCGGCTCTATAGTAGACGCTGCCACTAACCCTAAGGTGTCAAACCTGCGGATTTTTCTCGGCTAAGTAAAAGCTGCTTGGCCCAGGACATCCCCCTAGGGGTTGTAGAGCTTGGTTTTTAGCACCGACCTCAGAGGTACAGCGCTCGGGCAACGCCCCGCTAAAACAAAGCATTGTGCCGTGCCGTGGCAGCCTCGCGACTCTAACCTACTCTTGATTGGCCCTAGCGTCTTTGACCGCCGCGTAGAATAAAATCGCCACCAGTGGTAGGCAAAGGCCCAGGATGATGGTGGTGGGCACCGTGCCCCAGTCAGGGCTGCCGGAGGAGAGTTCGAAGACAGAACCTACTGCTGCGATCGCAGCTATGCAGGAACCACCCAACAACAGGCCACTTTTAGGAGTCACAGACATCTCTCCTCAATACCGTCAGAATATTGCCAGGGCAAGGCAGTTGTCCCTACTCTATCGAGGCAGTCTACCATGCCGCCAGGGCGCACTAGGAGGCGATCGCCTGCACGTCTTTGGCGTAAAAGCCATTCTTTTGCAGCTCTTGGTTGAGGGCCAGGGCGTTTGCGACCCGATCGACAAATAGCACCCCGGTGAGGTGATCCATCTCGTGGAGAATGCAGCGGGCCAGCAGATCGTGGGCCTGAAGTTTCTTCGGTCGCCCATTCTCGTCTTTGTAGGCCACCTCTAGGGCGGCGGGGCGCACCACGTCGAGGTAAACACCGGGAATGCTGAGGCAGCCCTCTTGACCAGTGGCCAATTCTTTTGAAACCCTGACAATCTGAGGATTGACCAGCACCAGGGGCTGGTTAGCCGCATTCTCAGGGTCAATATCGATCACCAGGAGCTGCTTATTGACTGCCACCTGGGGGGCCGCCAGGCCAATGCCGTCGGCGCTGTACATGGTTTGCAGCATCTCACGCACCAGCGCCCGAATCTCGTCGTCAACCTTGGCTACCCGCTTGGCGGGCTGGCGCAGCACCCGATCGCCCAGGGTATGAATCTCCAGAGGCGGCTGCTTGAGCTTGGTCTTCTCAACTTGAATGGCGGCGGGCATAGGATGCGTTCCAGGCGTACTAAACTTGCTGTGATCTATCCTAACAACACAGACTCACTTCGACATAGCAGATAACCGTAACCGCCAGACCAGCCCCTGCGGGCTCCGCCACCCTAGCACGCTGACCAGCCAAAGCTGATCGGTCAAGCCCTAATCTATGTCAGGCAGAATGGTTTTGGTTTCAGCGGTAATATCGACTACATCTACGGCGGTGACATCGATCGTGCCCGCCTCGGTGAGCCGCGAGAAGCCATCGGCCTCAACCCGCAGGGGAGTGCCGCAGCTGAGGCAGTTGGTCTCGGCCCCCTTGATACCGGTGAGGTCGGCGCTGCACACCGGGCAAGCGCCCTGCACCAGGTTGCGCCGCAGCCAAAACCGCAGCCCGATAAACCCCAGCACCGGGGCCGCCAGCACCAGCACCACCAGCACCGCCAGCGACTTGACCACCCAGCCTAGGCCCACGGCCCCCAGCAGCCACACCACGCCAATTAGGGTCAGCCAGCAGCCCAGACCCGAGAAATTGAGCTGGATTTGGTTAGATCGGTTTGGATTCACAGGGGGCGATCTCCGGGCGGCAACGGTGGGGCGCTGGGTGGCGCTAGACTCACCCTGTATTGTAGCGCCGCAGCTAGCCCCGATCGGCCCCGAGGGCGAGGGCGAGCTGCCGAGCCAGGGCCCCAGGGCCAAAGGCGGCCAGAGTCTCTTGCCGCAGCCACGCCCCCTGGCAGCGGAGATCATCACCCGCTAGCATGGCCTTGCAGGCCGCAGCCACGGCCTCGGGGTCGCGGTGGGGCACACGCCAGCCCAGTCGCCCATCTTGCAGGGGGTCGGCAGAGCCGTCGCGATCGCCCGACAGCACCGGCACACCGCAGGCCATCGCCTCCAGATACACAATGCCAAAGCCCTCCTGGGAGGGCATCACGTAGGCATCGGCCAGGCGATAGTGGGCCACTAGGGCCTCGGTGGGCACATACCCGGCAAACACCACGCGATCGCTCACCCCCAGCGCCTCGGCCAAGGCTGCCAGTCGGGGCTGATCATCGCCCCGGCCAATCACTAGATATTTCACCTTGGCAAAGGCAGCAGCGATGGCGGGCAGTGCCCGAATCGTCACATCTACCCCTTTGTAGATATCTCCTGACCACAGCCGAGCAACGGTCATCAGCACTCGGCAGCCCCCTAGGCCGTAGGCTTCTACCAAGCCTGGGTCGGCGGGGCCAGGGGTGTAGATCTCGCCATCCACCGCACAGGGAATCATCCGGACTTTATCGGGGTCTAAACCATTGGCGGCGCAGGCGCGATCGCGGCTGTAGCGGCTGTTGGCCCAAATCCAGTCGGCCTGGCGCAGCGATCGTTGATCTTGATCAGCCAGCGGCTCCCATACTTCTTTGCCGTAGATCATCACAGCGTAGGGCAGCTTGAGCCAGCGGCAGAGGGTCGAGACCAGGGGCAGCAGCAGCATATGTCCACAGATCACCTGGCGCGGTCGCTGAAGCATTAGATGTCTGAGCAGGGCACCGACCAACCTAGCCCGCCCCACCGCTGGGGATGCCGACTCTAGGTAGTGAAACCGCAGGGGCGATCGATCGTAGGGGTTAAGGCAATCTGGCCCATCTCGCAGCAAGAAAACATCGGCGGGGGCAGGGTAGGGCTGATCTAGGTAGGCCGCCAACACATCCTTAACATAGGACTGAATGCCTCCCTCCCAAGAAAAAATTTCGAGGAAGACAAACACCAACGCTCCTCGCTCTCCAGGATCAAACACCGCAGGCATTCGCGCCACTACCATCCCCACAGACGTCTGAGCAGGGGCCAGATTAGGTCATCTCCGGCAAAGAAAGTACCCCACTTATCAGTTGTTCTAGCGGAGGGGCAAACGGTGGCTTGCCCAGGGCAGGGCAGTTCTATTCGAGCAATGGCCTTAGTAATTGAAGCACCCATGGCAGACAGCACAATAGCAGCCAAGCGTCTCTAGGCTACCCAAAACCACGCCTCCGGCGGCGACAACTCCATAGCCCAGACGGTGGCCGCCTCTAGCAGGAGGGTACCGTGCCGTACTTGACAATCGACAGACAGTTACGCCCGTCCTTAGCGCGCTGATAGGTCACCTTATCCGCCAGGCGACGGAGCAAAAACCAGCCGTAGCCGCTGTCTAGCAGCTCTCCCGGCTGGGGCTCGGGCAACAACTCTGGGTTAAAGGGGGCACCGTGATCCCAAATGCGAATCTCGACCTGGTCGGTGTCTAAGGCTAGATCAATATCAATCCCGGTTTCGGGCGGCAGGTGAGCATGGGCATGGCGCACGGCATTGGTAAAGCCTTCGGTCAAAGCCAAAGCCAGGCGATCGCAGTGACTGCCCACCCAGGCTGACTCTCCCTCCAGCGATCGGCAGGTCTCTCTAAACCAGAGCTGCACCTGAGCCACTACATCTAGCTTGCTCACCACCTGCAAATGTTCTTGCCTGGCGTTCGTCCTTGCCATACCCTACTCCCGTGTCAACGCTTACTAGAACCCCTAAATTTAGCTTAGCGAAAGAGTATACCCGCAGCGAAAAGACCTGCGTAAAACGATACAGTTTCACGCAGGCCTTGCCTAACAATGTAGAATCAAGCGCCTAGAACAAGCCCAGGGTCAGCGATTCTTGAATGGGGAACGTAGCGCCAATACCCAACCATAGGGTCACCACGGTGCCAAACAAGAACACAGTAGTGGCCAGGGGACGACGGAAGGGGTTTTGGAACTTGTTGATGTTTTCAATGAAGGGCACCAGCATCAGCCCCAGGGGAATGGCGGTCATCGCGCCAATACCCAACAGCTTGCTGGGCACAATCCGCAGGATCTGGAAGGTAGGGTACAAATACCACTCGGGCAAAATTTCTAGCGGAGTGGCAAAGGGGTCAGCCGGCTCGCCCACCAGGGCGGGATCGAGCACAGCTAGTGCCACACAGCAGGCAATGGTGCCCAAAATCACTACGGGAAAGATGTAGAGCAGGTCGTTGGGCCAGGCGGGCTCGCCATAGTAGTTGTGCCCCATGCCCTGCTTGAGCATCTCTCTGAGCTTAGGATCGCTGAGATCCGGTTTTTTAATGGTTGCCATGCAAAAACTTCTCCTGTTAAAGCCGATTGGGCCTAGCCCAAAGTCTAAACTATCTAGCTGGGGCAAACGGTGCGGCAGAAACCAAACGCTACACCCCAAAGCCCTCGGCACACCGAGGGCGCACCAATCTCAACCCCTTAGAGAGGGCCAGAGATACCCTGCTTGCGAATCATCAGGAAGTGAAGCAGCATGAACACCGCGATCGCCCAGGGCAGAACGAAGGTATGCAGGCTGTAGAAGCGGGTCAAGGTAGCTTGACCCACGGCCTCGCCACCACGCATCAGCTCAACCACAGTAGAGCCCACCACGGGAATTGCGCCGGGCACCCCAGACACAATCTTCACCGCCCAGTAGCCCACCTGATCCCAGGGTAGGGAGTAACCGGTCACACCAAAGGTCACGGTGATCACGGCCAGCACTACACCGGTCACCCAGGTGAGTTCACGGGGCTTTTTAAAGCCACCGGTGAGATACACCCGGAACACGTGGAGAATCATCATCAGCACCATCATGCTGGCAGACCAGCGGTGGATAGACCGAATCAGCCAACCGAAGTTGACATCGGTCATCAGGTACTGCACAGAGCTAAATGCTTCGGTGACCGTAGGCTTGTAGTAAAAGGTCATCGCAAACCCAGTGGCGAACTGGATCAGGAAGCAGGTCAGGGTAATACCGCCCAGGCAATAAAAGATATTGACGTGAGGCGGCACGTACTTGCTGGAGATGTCGTCGGCCAGGGCCTGAATCTCTAGCCGCTCGTTAAACCATTGGAAGGTCTTAGAGTCAGTAACTTGCTTGGTAAACATGAAGCGGTTAACTCTATATATCTATAATTGCTGTCAATGAAAAATGTAACATAGCCCCTATGGCAACGATCATTTCTCTGCTCTAGATTCTAAGCCTTAGAGAGCCTCCCGCCATCTTCAGAATCTGGAACTGCGGCAAAAAGCTTACCCCAGGCCGAAAGCCAGCCCCCAGAGCGAGATTAGAGCCGATAGATCCGCCGTAATATTTCGTTACGGAATCGGCTCTGAGGCTCAACCTAGGAGGCCAAAACGCCGAGCTGCGGCTGGCGATAATTCGGGTTAGCTCAAGAGAAAGGCGGGCGGGGCACAGGCAATTTTGCCCGGTCAGGGGCATTGGGTGAGCGCAACCGGAAAATATTGGCCACAATAATATTAAGCGTAAAGCGCCCACCGCCGGGCGGGAAAGATCCGTCGAAACGATCCCCACCGCCTCAGTCCATAGCTCCATAGCTTAGACTGGGGGCTGCCCAGTGGAGCCGCCTTTAGGGCATCCTCCAGGGCATTTCCCAGGGCGGCTGAGCAATCTGTTGCCGCAGCGCTTGCCCACCATCTCCACCGTTCACGGCCTGCCTTAGTCGCTATGATCAGACCTTTACTGCGCCTCAGTATTTTATGTCTCTGCCTGATTGGACTGGTTGTGGGCGGGGTGTCGGTAGACCCAGCCCTGGCCCTGACCGAAGAGCAAAATCTGATCGCAGAGGTGTGGCGCATTGTTAACCGGGCCTACGTAGATGAAAGCTTCAACCACCAAAACTGGTGGTTTACCCGCCAGCGGGCTCTAGAGCAGCCCCTAGCCAGCCGAGATGATACCTACAAAACCATCCAGGCCATGCTGGCGGGGTTAGACGATCCCTACACCCGGCTGCTGCCGCCCAGTCAGTACCGCAGCCTGCAAACCAGCACCGCTGGCGAACTCACCGGGGTGGGCCTGCAAATTTCTAAAGATGAGCAGCCTGGCTGGCTGCGAGTGATTGCTCCGATCGAGGGCTCTCCGGCAGAGGCGGCGGGCATTCAGGCCCAGGATGTGGTGCTTGAGATCGATGGCGTAGCGACGACAGATTTGACCCTAGATGAGGCGGCCACCCGGATGCGCGGCCGGCAGGGCACCGCCGTCACCCTACAGCTGCGTCACGCCGACGAGGCCACCCCTCGCCAGGTGTCGCTAACGCGGGATGTGATCACCCTCAACCCAGTGGTGGCTGCGCTCAAAACAACGCCCACCGGGCAACAGGTGGGCTACCTGCGCCTGAGCCAGTTCAACGGCAACGCGGCGGAAAAGCTGGCTGGGGCAATTCAGACCCTGGCCGATCAGGGGGCAGAGGGCTATCTACTCGATCTGCGCAACAATCCGGGCGGGCTGCTCCAGGCCGGTATTGAGATCGCCCGGATGTGGCTGCCCCAGGGCACCATTGTCTACACCGTCAACCGCCAGGGCATCTTAGACAGCTTTGAATCGTTTGGCCAGGCGATTACCGATGCCCCCCTGGTCGTGCTGGTCAACGAGGGCACCGCCAGCGCCAGCGAAATTTTGGCCGGAGCGCTGCAAGACAATGGCCGGGCCGCTCTGGTGGGCAGTACCACCTTTGGCAAGGGGCTGATTCAGTCGCTGTTTGACCTGTCTGACGGGGCCGGGCTGGCGGTGACGGTGGCCAAGTACGAGACCCCGGCCCACCACGACATCAACAAGCTGGGCATTACCCCCGATCGCATTGTCGCCAGCGTGCCCCTCAACCGCGACACCGTGGCCACCGAGGCCGACCCCCAGTACCAGGCTGCCCTAGAGATGTTGAGCCAAGCTCCGGTACTGGCCAGTGCCTCTTGAGTCTCGGCCGCCCAAGGCCAGCCGTTCGTACCACGATCCGCTCCACGGGGCCATCACGCTCCATGCCAGCGACCCGGATGAGGCCCTGCTCACTCAGCTGATCGACACGCCAGCCTTTCAGCGACTGCGGCGGATTCGCCAGCTCGGCCCGGCCAGTCTCACCTTTCACGGGGCCGAGAGTTCGCGCTTTACCCATTCGTTGGGGGTGATGGCCATTGCCCGTCGAGCCTTTGACCAGCTCCAGCGGCGCTACCCAGAACTGGCTCCCCATCGGGCTACGGTGCTAGTGGCGGCCCTGCTCCACGACATTGGCCACGGCCCCTTTAGCCACACCGCCGAGGAGGTGTTTGGCCTAGAGCACGAGCAGTGGACCCGCCGCATAATTCGTGAACTGCCGGAGATTCACGCTGCCCTAGAGAGCCATACCCAGGGCCTGAGCGAGGCGGTGGAGCAAGTCTACACCCACGCGCATCCGGTGGCGCTGGTGTGGCAGCTGGTGTCGAGTCAGCTCGACTGCGATCGGCTCGACTACCTGCTGCGCGACAGCTACTTCACCGGGGCCAGCTACGGCCAGCTCGATCTTGATCGCATTCTGATGGCGCTGCGGTTTGAGGCCGACAGCGGTCGTCTGGTGGTGGCCCACAAGGGGCTGTCGGCGATCGAGCACTACCTGGTGGTGCGCCACTTTATGTACGTGCAGGTGTACAACCATCCCAAAAATATTTCTGCCACTTGGCTGTTAGAGCGAGCCTTTGAGCGGGCGCGCTCTGACCTGCTGGTGGGCAAGCTTGAGGCCGACCCCACCGTCACCGCCTGGCTGCTCACCCCCGACCGCCCCCTGACCCTAGAGACCTACCTATCGGGCGACGATATCGTCTTCACTTACCATCTCCAGCGGTGGCGGCAGAGCCCCGATCTGCTGCTGGCTGACCTGTGCCGCCGCTATCTAGACCGCGATCTGCTCAAGACGCTCGAAGTCACCCGACTGTCGGTCGATCAGCAGCAGAGTTTGCTCGACACAGTGCAGGCCTACCTAGAAGAACAGGGCTACAGCGGTGCCCAATACAGCGGCCTGCGTCGTACCTGGAGCCGGGGCTACACCACCTACAACCAGGGCATCTGCGTCTACAGCAACAACGCCTTTGTCGACATTAAAGACCTGTCGCCCCTGGTACAGGCTCTCAGCCAGCCCTACGAGCGCACCTGGCTGCTCTACCCACGGGAGATTCACCCCTGGGTGCAGGAGGCTTGGGCTGCCTATGGGGTGGGGAGTGAGGGGGTGAGGGGGTGAAGGGACGCGATTACATCAGGGGCTGGTGATTGTAGAACGGTTCTAGGTCTAGCTGTTGCAGCTTTTCGTAGGCGCGATCGATGGTGCGCTGCCCTCGCAAAAAGCCGGTGCTGGCCCCAGGGCAAAGGTGGGTTAGGGTTTCTGCGGTAAAGCGGGTTTTGAGCGATTCGACCTGCTGCAGCTGGCGGGGCCAGTGGAAGGTCTTGGCTAGACGCAGGGGTGCGGGGTCACCGGCTCGATTGGGCAACAGGTGCCGCCCGGCAAACAGCACACCGCCGTAGGCGCTGTAGTATAGGCACGATGATCCGGGAGAGTGGCCAGGGGTCCAGAACGCCTCGATTTGGGGACTCAATCGAAAATTATGACGAAACGTTGTAGTGGGGGTATCGGGCAGTAGATAGGCTTCTTGCTCTTGAATTAGCACTTCGCAGCCCAGGGCCTTTTGCAGTGCTGCCGCCCGCCCTAGCCCGCCCCGGTGGGTGATGAAAAGCCACCGCACACCGCCCTGGGCCATCAGCCACTCGCGGTTGCCCTCATCCCAAAGGGGGGCATCAATCAAAATGTTGGCGGGCAGGCCCGCAGGGGTGTTGTCTACAATGAAGTAGGCAGTAGCTCCCTGGGTGTCTCGGTTGGGGGCGAAGGCGTAGACGGTGTCAAATACCGGTCGTGGCGGCTTGAAATTAGGCGGCTGAGGGGATGGAACCGAAGCTGAAGCTGTTGTCATAGAGCCGGAACAGACGAGCAGGTCAGGGGGTGAGAAACACCTGTGAAACGCCTATACTAACTGAACCGTGCTCTTGGTACCTAAGTCCATTGCCCCTGTGGCGGGCTGCTCTGGCTTGATTCGTTGCACTCCAATGGCTATTTGATGGTGTTTTTCTGGCTTCTGGTTTTGGGTCTGCTGACCTATGTGCTGCTCCAGCGCAGCGTCAGCCGCATCACCCGTACCCCTGTGTGGCTGCTGTGGCTAGTGATGATGCTACCTGCCCTGGTTTTGAGCGCCTGGGTATTAATCAATGGCGGGGAAGAGTCGCCCCCTACAGCGCTACTGATCGGGCTATTTATTGCCTGCCCAATTCTCTACTGGGCACTGATTCAAAAGGGGCGGATTGCTGTACCCCAGGGGGCTAGAGGGGAGGGTGAAGCCAAAGATGAGGCTCAACCAGCGCTACCCCTTGCCCCTAAGCCCGTCTTGCGACCAATCGACAAAGACGAAGAAGCCATGCTCCAGGGCTGCTTTCCCTGGTCTGTGTATTTCTTACAAAATATTGAGTATCGGCCCCAGGCGATGATCTGCCGGGGCCAGCTGCGATCGTCGCCCACGGTGGCCTATGACACCGTGCGGGAAAATATTCGGCGGCACTTTGGCGATCGCTTTTTGGTTTTGTTTCAAGAGGGGTTGCAGGGCAAGCCGGTGTTTGCCCTGGTGCCCAACCCCCAGGCGCAGAAAGGGAGTAAGTCTGAGGCCCGTACCCGACCGGGCTTGGCCCTGGGGCTACTGCTGGTGACGCTGTTTACCACCACCGCCGTGGGTGCCTACCTGGCCGGAGTCACCGAAGCTCAGCTCCAAGACACGCCAATGCTAATTTTGCGCGGGCTGCCCTACGCCGGATCGCTGCTATTTATTTTGGGCTGCCATGAGATGGGTCACTACCTGACCGCCCGTCGCTATGGCATGCAGGTCACTTTGCCCTACTTCATCCCGGTGCCGTTTTTTCTGGGCACCCTGGGGGCGTTTATTCAAATGAAGTCGCCAGTGCCCAACCGCCGCGCTCTATTTGATGTGGGCATTGCTGGGCCGCTGGCGGGGCTGGTGGTGGCAGTGCCGCTGCTGCTGTGGGGGCTGGCCCAGTCGACGGTAGTGCCGATTCCCGAGGGTGGTTCTAGCCTGCTCAACTTTGAGGCCCTTGACCCCACAGCATCGGTGATGTTGACCCTGCTGTCGAAGCTGGTACTGGGGTCAGCGGTGGCGGCTGACCAAGCCATTCGTCTACATCCAGTGGCGATCTCGGGCTGCTTGGGTCTGGTGGTCACGGCGCTCAACCTCATGCCCGTGGGCCAGCTCGATGGCGGCCATATCGTCCATGCTATGTACGGCCAGCGGATTGGCGGCATTGTCGGTCAGGTGGCGCGACTGCTGGTGTTTGGCCTGGCTCTGGTGCATCCTGAGCTGATGATTTGGGCGATTCTTTTGTTCTTCATACCGGCGGCAGATCAACCTGCCCTCAACGATGTCAGCGAATTAGACGACCGTCGAGATTTTTTAGGTCTGCTGGCCTTGGCATTGTTGGTTATGATTGTGCTGCCAGCACCGGATATTCTCACCCGGCTGCTGTACTAGCCCGAGGGTTAATTTCGAGTTTGGCCTGATTGGTATAACCGCCATGTCCCAAGACCTTACCCAGTGGATTGCGGAGGTGCGCACCCTTCAGCAGCAGCTAGTCGCTACCCAAAAAGAGCGTGACCAGGCCTTTAATAGCGCCGCTAACTGGCGTCGCCTCTACGAGATCGAAGCCCGGCAGCGGCGCGAAGAGTCCGCTGAGTTTCAGGCGCAGATTGAGGCGCTCCAGCACAGCCTGGCGGCGACCCCTGGGGCTGTTCTAGAAAAAGATCTCGCCGCCGTCAGCTCGCTTCAGGGGTTGCAGCAGCGGCTTGATGGCCTAGTGCAGCAATGCCAGGAGTTGACCCAGCGCTTGCAGGCGGAGCAGGCGGCCCATGCCCAAACCCGTCAGACGCTAACCGCCGCCCTAGGTGACACCTTTGACGCATTAAGGTGACGCATTAAGGTAGGGGCGCATAGCTGTGTGCCCCTACCTTGCGCCCCTACGGGGAGGAACAGCAATCAACCCTAACCGCCAGCGACAAAGATGTAGCGCAGGAGGAAGACAACGGCCAAGATCCACATGCCGATGCTAGTGTCAGACAGTTTGCCCTGGAAGGCTTTGACTAGCGGATAGGCAATTAGGCCCATGGCCAGCCCTTCAGCGATCGAGAACGTCAGGGGCATCATGAGGATGGTGAGGAACCCTGCGATCGCAGCCGCCGGGTCATCCCAGTCAATCATTCTGACCCCAGACATCATCAGCACCCCGACAATGACCAGCGCCGGGGCCGTAGCAAAGGCTGGAATAGCCTGTAGCAGGGGAATAAACAGCACCGAGGCAAAGAATAGCCCCGCCGCCACCAGGGCAGTAAAGCCACTGCGGCCACCCTCGGCAATGCCCGAGGCCGACTCAATATAGGTAGTCACCGTCGAAGTGCCCAAAACCGCTCCGGCAGTGGTGCCGACAGCATCGGCCATAAACGCCTTTTCGGCCCCAGGGAATTTGCCCTCAGCATCGATATAGCCCGCTTTACTACCTAACCCAGTCAGGGTACCGATGGTGTCAAACAGATCGACAAACAAGAACACAAAGATGATGCTGACCATCTCCCAGATATTGCCGCGCAGCAGCTCGCCCAGCCCCACAAAGGCCTGACCAAACAGCCCGGTCGGAGCCTGGGGAATTCCCATTAACCCGGTCGGCCAAGCGGCCACCCCAAAGATCCAAGACAAAATAGCCGTGCCCAAAATACCCCACAGCAGCGCCCCGGTCACCCGGCGGGCAAACAGAGCAGAGGTAATGGCGAGACCCAGCAGTGCCATGGCGGGTTCGGGCGCTCGCAGATTGCCTAGGGTGGTAAACGTCGCCTCTGACGGGGCAATAATGCCCGCGCCCTTGAGGGCAATATAGGCAATAAACAGACCAATGCCTGCCGTAGTGGCATGCTTCACTGCGTCGGGTATCGCCGCCACAATTGCAGTGCGCAGGTTGGTGATGGTCATGAGGATGAAGATCACCCCCTCAATTAACACCGCCGCTAGGGCCACCCGCCAGTCAATGCCTAAACCCAGCACCACCGTAAACGCAAAGTAGGCGTTGATACCCATGCCCGGAGCCAGCGCAAAGGGCAGCTTGGCGTAGAGTGCCATGATCAGCGTTGCAATCCCCGCAGATACACCAGTGGCCACCACCAGCTCACCAAACAGGTCGCCCGACTCATTGAGAAACACGGCGTTCGACAAGATAGACGGATTCACAATCAAGATGTAGGCCATGGTGACAAAGGTGGTCAGCCCCGCCAGCGACTCAGTGCGAAAATCGGTGCGCAGAGCCGCAAAATCAAAAAACTCGGCAATTTTATTCCCTTCCCCTGGGCTTGGTGGCGACTGGGGCAGTTGTTCAGTGGGCTGGGTCACGGTAGCGCTCCTTAAACTCGATGAAAACGACTCAGTGAAACGGGTTGATCAATTGGCTCTCCTACAACCAAAGGATCAATCGATACCAGACTTACTCCACGATATCTACCCGATGTAATCTGTGGTTAGCGCTACAATTCTTGAGTTTTTCAGCCCTGCTGTAAAGTCTTTGGGCTTTACCCTTGGGTAGATCTACACGATTTGCAGTCAGTAGAAGGGCGCAGTCAAAGGGAAGACGCTGGGGGGTACATGGTTGCCTGTCTAGCCTAATGGCCCGTGAGCCACAGGCAAGCATCAGCAACTGCGGTGGTTGCTGACAAAAATTTTGTGGCAGCAAAAAAGCGCCCCCGCAGGGAGCGCTTTTTTGCTAACTAGCTTGGTGAACTAATTAATGGGTAGTCAATTGAGACTAGCCGATGATTTCAGGGGCCTCAGCGGTGGCCAGGTCGAGGGGGAAGTTGTGAGCATTGCGCTCGTGCATCACTTCCATACCCAGGTTGGCCCGGTTGATCACGTCAGCCCAGGTGCCAATCACACGACCCTGAGAGTCAAGGATGGACTGGTTGAAGTTGAACCCGTTCAGGTTGAACGCCATGGTGCTGATGCCCAGAGCGGTGAACCAGATGCC
>RECJ01000125.1 GCA_007694115.1 Leptolyngbya sp. DLM2.Bin27
CCCGGTGACAGAGCCTCTAGGGTGATCGACAGATTGTGCCGACGATCAAAGCCAGATCCGCCCACTGGCCCAGCTACATCCATCCGGTTGAGGGTCGCTGCCATGGTGGCCTGGGCGGCGGCCACCGTCAGCTGCTGCAAAAATTGCTGGGGGCTGACCCCAGCCCACCGGATAAACAACCGCTGTAACTGCCCTTCGCTCAGGTTGACCCGGCGAGCCACCGCCGCCAGATCGGGTTGGTCGAACTGGTGCCGACGGAGACATGCGATCGCCGCCGCAATCCGTTCATAGGTCTGATCGTCATAGCCGCCAGATTCCATCAAGACTATCAACGGCGAAACCATTCGCCGCTCAACGACATCTCCCTCACTGTATCGGTAGCCCCGGCGTATCGGTAGCCCCAGCGCTCAGACCAACCGATTCATGCGGTTCACGCCCCAGCGCTCAAGCGGCGATCAATCGCCTTGAGCTGGTGATACAGCATCTCAATTCTCGGCGCTGCCATCCCCGCCGCCTGGGCCGCCCGCAGCGGGTTGCCAAAGATGGCTTCCACCTCCAGGGGTCGCCCGGCGTCAAAGTCAAGCTTCATGCTGGTGCGGTAGGGGGCCATCTGCTCCGTATGGGTAAGCATTTGGCCGATTAGCTCCGCTGACAGCTGCCGTCCCTGGCCCGGAGACAGCGCTTCGCCATCGGCCTGGGCCGCCGCAACCACCTCCCCCATCAGCTGCTCAGCCAGCTGGCAAATATTGGGGTCGGCCATCATCTCAGCGGTGGTGGCGTTCATCACCACCGATAGGCCATTGAAGGGAATATTCCACACCAGCTTGCGCCAGCGGGCCAGGCGCAGGTCGTCGGTCAACTCCACCTCCACCTGCGCCGCCTGAAAGTCTTGCACCAGAGCTTTTAGCAGCGGCGACAGTCCGGCGGGCTGGTGGTCGAGACTGTGTTGCCCCAGCAGCACGCTGCCGTAGTCAAGGTGGCGAATGGTGCCGGGGCCAATCTTGTTAGAGCAAATGAAACACAGCCCGCCTAGGATCGGGCGACTACCCACCCACTGGGCCAGCTCATGCTCAATGGCAAAACCGTTTTGCAGGGTCAAAATCGCGGTCTCTGGCCCCAAAATTGGCCGTACCAGGTCTGGTAACAGGGCATTTTGGGTGGTTTTTAAGCCCACGATCACCACGTCCACAGCGGGCATGGTGGCCACCGTGCGATGAGCCTGCACCTGGGGCAGGGCAAAATCGCCCGCAATAGACTCCACCACCAGGCCGTGCCGAGCCACATGGTCGTAGTCACTGTGGAGCAAAAAATGAACCTCTGCCCCACCCCGTTGCAGACAGGCCCCGTAGTAGCCGCCAATGGCTCCGGTACCGAGAACTGCGTAGCGCCGCCCTGCCATCAAACTACTCCGCCGATAGTGGCCATCGCGATCGTGACCCCGGCGACAGGGGAGACTGGCGCTGGCAGCATCGCTGGCAGCATATTGTCTCGGGCTAAACAGTGGGCTAAACAGCTAAGAGACTGACGTCCTCGACTTGACATTAAAAAAACTACCCTACGCTCTTGCCGTAATAGTTTAGAACCTCTTCGGCTTCACCAAGCAAGGGTCTAACGACGCAGACGAATTGGGGCCGGTTTGGGCAGATTTGCTTCTCGACCAGGCACAGACGGGGCATCTAGGGCCGCCTCTAACCTCGCGGCTTCAAGGTAAGCCTCGGGGAACTCTAGCTCTTTTAGCTCAATCGGCTGGGGCAAAAAGTCGAGGGGCTGCATTTCCACCAAGGAGGCCTCAAATACCGGCATCGCCAGTGCGCAGGGCGTCCAGCGACTTTCAACAGGCACTCCCAGCTGACTACACTGCCCGCCTCGACGCCCCTCTGGGCCATAAAAACGGCAGCGGCTGCAAGATGAAACCCGGCACTGCGCTGAATTCATAGTGGCTTCCTAAAAGCTGCGGATAACTCATATATTTTCACTCCTAAAAAAATGGGGATCATCTGTCCAAAGACCCAGACGACTGGCTTCAACCAGGCTTTAGCCGCCAGGGCCAAGAACCCAACTTTATGTTTTCTTTATATTTGCTTTAGGTGCAGTCACAATTTCATGAATGACCAATCCTTAAAGTTTAAGTAAATGCAATCTTGTCAGGGATCACTTAAAACAGGGGGTAATACCATCCTTGACCAATAAGAAATGTACAGGGCTAGTTTATTCAGGTCTAGATTTAGCTGAGTCTGCAAAATCTTTAACTATTCAAGTGCACTAGAATTTCCCCAGGTTTTCCCCAGAGATGATGCCTTGGGAACCCATCGTTATTCAGGCATAACTTGAGTCAATCCTGGATCAAAGAAGGCAATCGTGTTGAAAATTTGACTTGGGGCTCCGCTACCTATGACCGTGCGATAGTTCGTGCAGCTGAGCCAGAGGCTGTGGCATAATTTTGCCCTATGGGTGAACCGTCTAATCTACTGCTCAAGCTGAGTCGTCGGCTGTTTGCCGAGGAGGCTGATCGTGATGCCTTTGTCGATGCGCTGGCCCACCCTCAACCCTACCCTGCTGCCCTGGTGTGGACTCAGCCTCGCCCAGAGGTGATGCCCTTTGCGATCGCACCGTCGCTCCCCTGGCAGCCTGCCTGGGTCGACCGCCTCGGGCCTGACCAGCGGCCTGGGCAGCACCCGCTCCACCAGGCCGGGGCCTACTACTGTCTAGATATGGCCTCGGTTTTCTCGGCGGCGGTCTTGAGTGCGATCGCCCCGCCAGTTGTCTCTGTACTCGATCTCTGCGCCGCCCCTGGGGGCAAGAGTTTGCTAGCCCGGCAGGCCTATCATCCCCAGCACCTCTGGTGCAACGAAGTGGTGCGCAAGCGGGTCAAAATTCTCATCGCCAACCTCAAACGCTGCGGCGCAACCGAAGCGCTAGTGTTTAACCTTGATCCCCAGGCCTTTGCTGAGCACCTGCCCCAGGGCATTGACTTAGTGGTGGTCGATGCCCCCTGTAGCGGTCAGTCGCTACTGGCCAAGGGCGATCCGGCCCTGGGCTGCTTTCACCCCGTCACCATCAAGAAAAACGCCAGCCGCCAAAAACGCATTCTCACCAGTGCCACCCAGACCGTGGCCGAGGGGGGCTACCTGGCCTACATGACCTGTACCTTCTCCCCTGAGGAAAACGAGCAGGTGGG
>RECJ01000183.1 GCA_007694115.1 Leptolyngbya sp. DLM2.Bin27
ATGCTGCCGAGCGAGCCTTGCGTCCCGCTGTGATCTGGCGGCGCACCAGTTTTGGGGCTCAATCTCAGGCGGGCAGTGAGTTTGTGGCTCGCATGTTAACGGTGGTCACCTCATTGCAGGCGCAACAGCGGGATGTGTTGGGCTTTTTGACCCAAGCGATTCAGGCCGCACGGCTTGGGCAGCAGCTTCCTGACCTACTACCTCAACCCTCACTGCCTCAAACCTCGGCAGAGGATGAAACCCCTTTGGCTGCATAACCCCCTGAATCTTTACCATCTTGCTTACCTCAAATATTCTCTAGGCGGGCCGTAATTGCGCTCTCGGCTAACGGCCACATTTGCAGTCCCAGTGAGGGCGGCAGAGACCGCCGTAGGTCTGGGATGAAATCGACTGAGCAACTCCACATCTATTAAATTATCGAGAGAGTTTGAGGATGTTGTGAAGATGGCTAGCGCTAAAGATCATAGCCACCCTAAAAAGCCGGAAATTTGGCTGGCTAAGGTCATGGGGTCAAAGGGTTTAGTGATCACGCCCTGGGCACCTAGAGCGTATAGCTGTCGGCGGTCGGCGGCTTGGGCTTTGGCTGTCATGAAGATAACTGGGATCGTTTGAGTCTGAGACGATTCTTGGAGCAATTTCAACGTTGCCACCCCATCTCGCTCCGGCATCATCACATCTAGCAGAATGGCATCGGGGTGCTCTGAGGCGGCCATGTCAATTCCTTCCTCGCCAGACTGGGCGGTCAGGAGTTCCCAGCCGGCCTCCATCATCAGCCCGACTTGGGTGATCCGGTGGATATCGACTTCATCATCGATTAGTAAAATGCGCCTCCCCATCGTCTCACCTGCACTACTGAACATCTGGCAGCGTAAAGAAAATCGTACTCCCTCGACCGGGGGGGCTTTCGGCCCAAATTTCACCGCCGTGGCGCTGCACAATATTTTTGCAAATCGCCAGCCCCAACCCGGTGCCCCCCAGTTGTCGCGAGTCTGAGGCGTCAACCTGTTGAAAGCGATTAAAGATTGTGTCTAGCTTGCTGGCAGGAATGCCGCGCCCCTGATCTTTGACCCAGACCAAGATCTCATGCTCCCGTTTGGCCGCGCCGATCCAGACGGTGGCCTGGGCTGGTGAGAACTTGATGGCATTGCTGAGCAAATTGGTGAATACCTGGATGATGTGGTCTGCATCGACCCAGACGGTGACTGGCGTGGGCTCTAGGGTGAGCTGGATGGCTTTGGCGTCAGCCATTGACTGCATGGCCTGCACGGCTTGTAAGATCAGATCTGTCAGGGGGCAAGTCTGCATCGCCATGGTGACTCGACCCGATTCAATTCGCTCTAGATCGAGCACGTCATTGATCAGCCGGGTCAGCCGCTGGGTATTTTTGAGCGAAATCTCTAGGAATTCTTGTGCTGGGGGAGGCATGGTGCCCAGCTTTTGACTGGCCAACAGCACCAGAGAGCCGTGAATTGAGGTCAAAGGAGTGCGCAGTTCGTGCCCGACGACCGAGACGAATTCGTCTTTCATCCGCTCGGCAGCTCGGCGATCGCTGATGTCGTTGGTCAGCCCAAAAAAGCCCTTGACGTTGCCCTGCGCATCAATCTCGGGAATGTAGGTGGTCAGCAGGCAGCGTGAGTTGCCATCCGGCGTGGTTACGTCGGCTTCAAAGCTCACCTGCTGGCCCGACAGGGCGGCTTCGATGTGAGGTTTGGCCTGGCTGTAGTAGGCCTCGCCGATCACCTCACCCACCGATTGCCCCTGCAGGTCGCTGAGGGAAATTTGGTACCAGTCGGCGTAGGTTTGGTTGTTGAACAGGTAGCGTTGCTGTCGATCGACATAGCAAATCAGCACCGGCAGGGCATTGGTGATCAACCGCAGCTGGGCTTCTCCGTGCCGCAGGGTGGCCTCGGCCCGGCGCTGCTCGGTGACGTCTTTGAGAATCACGGTAAAGATCAGGCCGGTCTTGGTTTGAAGTTTAGAGATCGAGGCTTCTGCCGGAAAGGTTTCGCCTGTTTTACGCCGCCCCAGCACATCTCGACGGCGATTGGCGATCTGTCGGGAGGGTTCTAGGGCCCCGGTAAAGCTTTGAACCGGCTGCCGATGGCTCTGCTGAAAAACGTCGGGCAATAAAATCCCTAGCGGCTGGTGGTGCACTTCGCTGAGGCTATAGCCAAAGATCTGCTCGGCTCCTTGGTTATACATGACAATGTGCTGCTGGCTGTCGACGGAAATAATGGCTTCATCGGCATGATCGAGAATGCCGATGAGTCTTTGCTGACTTTCCCGGAGGGCCTCTTCGGTCTGGATGCGATCGCGAATTTCCTGGCGCAACTGCTGATTGGTCTGCATCAGTTGCTGAGAGCGCTGCGCCACCTGGGTCTCTAGGTTGTCTAAGAGCTGGGCCTGGGCGATCGCCATTCCCATATGGTTGGCCAACTGCTGCAAGAGTTCGATCTCAAAGGCCTGCCATTGCCGGGGGCGATCGCACTGGCTCACCGTCAGCCACCCCCAGGGTTGCTCACCGACATAGATCGCAATTTCAATAGCGGCCTGAGCCCCCCACTGCTGCAAAAATGTTGAGCTTTGGAGCGAGCTGGTCTCCGCCTGCAGATCGTTACAAACCGATACCGCCGCTGTGGTGTCGGTCATCGGTTGCAGCCCGTCTACCCGCTGATGTAGGGCCGAGTCGGCGGTTGTCCCCATTCGCATCGATGCCTGAATCACCTGGCTGGTTTGCCCAGGGCCAAACTGGATGATAAAGACGCGATCGCAGGCGAGCAGCTGCCGCACCTCTGTCGCAGCGGTGTGTAAAATCTCGCCGATCTCCAGCGACTCGCGAATTCTGCGGGTAATTTCGCTCAGCAGTTGGGCCTGCTGATACTGCCGAGCCAGGGTTTGCTCAACCTGGCGCTGCTCGGTCACATCAATGCCCGTACCGATGACAAATTCAACCGCGCCAGTGGCATCGGTTAGTACCGTGTTAGACCAGCTAATCAGCTTGCGGGTGCCATCCTTACAGAGCCAATAGTTCTCATACTGGCTAGGCTCCTGCACCTGCTTAATCTGCTGAAAAACCGCCTTGACAGTGGCCCTTTCCGGCGGCGGAATCAAAACATCCCAGAGTTCTCGATGGTAGAGCTGAGCGGCGGTGTAGCCCGATGTCTGTTCACAGGCGTGGTTGAATCTAATCACCTTACCGCTGCGATCGAGCACTACCACCAGCGCTCCCACCGTATCTAGCACAGCGGCAATGAAGTTGCGTTCTTGCCTGAGCGCCTCGTCGGTTTGCACCAGCTGGGCTGATTGCACGCCAAAACGTTCCTCTAGCGATCGATAGGCATTTTGGACAACCAGCTCCAGTCGCTGCCGCTCAGCCATTTCTGCTTGCAAGGCTTGATTGGTTGCTTGCAGCTGCTGATTAGCCTGGCTTAACTCCGCCGTCTGGGCCTCATTCACCTGCTGGAGTTGCTCAATTTCCGTCAGCATCTCGATCGGGTCAAAGAGTTGCAGCAGGCTAGTCTGGGTGACAATTCCGGCTAGGCCCCCCGCTTCATTGGCGACCACCAGCCGGCGAGTTAGCCGCTGCTGCATCGCTTGATGGGCCGCCCAGAGGGTATCCTGCGGACGCACCAAAAACAGCGGTGCACTCATGACGGTCTGAGCCAGGGTTTTGGCCAGCGATAGACCCAGGGTGCGAAATTGTACAATGTCTCGTTCGGTCACAATGCCAATCGGTAGGTCGATCTGCAGGCTGCCCTGCTGTTTGGCCTCGGTGATGACGATGCAGCTCACCCGCTGCTGGGTCATCTGGCGCGCCAGGTCGAGCAGGCTTGTCGAAGCCGCTGCCTGCATGACGGGCTGGGCCATGACTTCGCCGACTCGCCTGAGCTTGAGGAAGTTAAACGGCTGTAGCGCTCGGCGGATGCTGGTTTGAGTCACCAGCCCCAGCAGCCCGCCGCGATCGTCGACGATGGGCAATTGGCGAATCTGATGCTGCCTCAGGGTTGCCAGCACGGTAAAAACGTCGTGTACGTCAGATTGCTGGAGCGTGATCAATGGCTGGGTCATCACCTCGGCTATGGTGATGGCCGTTAAGTTGGCTTCTGCGGCGACTAGGCGCACCACATCTCGTTCGGTAAAGATACCGAGCAGCTGATGATTCTGGACAATCAGGGCACAGCTAAACTTAGTTTTGGCCTCAGGGTGCATGGTCTCTAGCTCGACCGTAGCCAGGGCGCAGCCTTGACCCGAGACCTGGCTCATCTGCTCAATCACCGTCTCAACGGGTAGATCTGGCGCAACCACTAGGGGATGGGTATCCAAAATTTGCTCAATATTCAGGCTATGAAAGCCCTGGCAATAGGTTGCTAGCATATTGAGTTACCCCCGGGTATTGAGTAGAAAACGTCCCTCATAAGTCCCTCAGATTCTCACCCTAGAATGAGCACCGTAGCTACTGGGAACAGCGCTATGGAATTTCTCTACTGCTTTGCTAACACTAGCTTGACGCAAAGGGTACTCGACTATTTGCTAAGACAGATGAAGTTACAGGTGGATGCTGTCACCGTCATTTTCTTAAATGATTGCTGGGTTGTGCAGCTAAAGCTCGATCTAGCCGCAGACGCTGAGCACTGGGCTAACTGCTGGGCTGTCTTGAACGAAAACGGCATCCCCTATCAACCGACTACCGCTGTAGCGCTGGCTCTCCGGGATCTGAGGGCGGGTTGTTCGCCGATCGAGGTGATGAACCGTCACCACCTATCGATTGTGTCCCACGGTCAGCCCCAACCTGACGCGGTGGATTGTTTTCAGGAAATATTTGTGGCGGGCTTGGGATATTGCCCCCCGAGCCTGATTTGAGGGTTAAGCGGTTGAGGAAATCCCTGTAAAAGAAGATACCCCCGGCGCAGGGCCTGCGCCCTAGGGAAGCGGCAAAATTCTGCGGTATTTTCTGGTCAGCATTTTTTCTGGAAATCTCCTTACTGCTCGATTGTGGCCGTTGAGAGGGTTAGACCATTACTGAAGTCGATGCAAAATGCGCTGGGGTAACTCTGTCGCCATAGCGACTTTTGAGACGAAGTCATCAGCCCCTACGTCAAAGGCCTGTTGCAAGGTCTGGGCATCTTCATGCACCGTCAAAAATAAGATCGGCAGGTGTTGCCACCGATCGTCGGCTCGTAAGACCTGACACAGTTCTAGACCGTTGACTGTCGGCATTTCCACATCCAGCACCAGCAGCTGCGGCTGTACCCGCTCTAGGGTTTCCCACAGCTGCGCCGGATCGGTCAAGGTCGTCAGCTGCATCCCCCAAGGCGACAGGATAGAGTGAAGCAGATCTAACACGTGAACATCGTCGTCAACCACCACAATGGTGAACGCCGCGCTGTCTACTCGCAGGGACTGCTGCACGGTCTCAATCACGTGGTGGGGAGAAGCTGACGCTGGCAATAGCCGCTCGGCCCCTTGCTGCACCAGGCGCAGCCGCTGCTGAAAATCACAACTGTCGGTCACAACCAGCACCGGAATGCGATCGCCACAGTGACCAATCGCCTCCAGCAATGCCATACCGGCGTCAAAGTCGGCCTCAGTCAGCCACAGCACGACCACCGCTGGCGGCTGCGCCTGGAGAATGGCGTGGGCCTGGGCTAAGTTAGCGGCTACCATGCTGCGGATACCCACTGCGATCGCCTCAGCCGCCAGCTGCTTACTAAACGATTGGCTGGCCCCTGCCACCAACAGCTGGGGCATGTTTGCGATTGGCCCTGGGATCGGATCGGGGGTCAGCCCCGCAGACAAATTCTGGCGCAGACGCTGCACGAGCTGGTTAACCTGAGACGCCTGTTGATCGTCTAGGGGGGCTGACCGCTGCAGCAATTGCTCCAGTTCCCGCGCCATCTGCGACCCTGCCTTAAAGCCATAGCAGCCTAGGGAACCGGCTAGCTTATGGGCTTGAGAGCAGCCTGCCTGCTGCAAATCGCTACTCAGCTGCCCACCATCTATCGCCGCTGCCGTCGCTTCTAAAACGCTTAACCGCTCTTGCATTGCACCCTGGTGGGTTTGCCAAGCTTGTGCCAGTGACGCTCTCATATCCGCCAGTGTCGGCTGGCGAATCTCTGGATCTGAGGGCATATTCGCCGGGGTTGCTTCAGGCTCTAGGGGGTGAAGCCGATACCCTACGCCATAGACTGTTTCGATCAAATTTTTAGGAGCCCCACCCGCTCTGAGTTTTTGCCGCAGCCCCTTAATATGGGTTCTGACCGCATCTCCACTGGGCGGATCTTCAAAGGACCAGATGTCGTCAATAATGGCGTCAAGGCTAAACACCTGGGTCGGGTGACGCAGCAGTAGCTCTAGCAGCGCATACTCCTTAGGCGTCGTGTGGAGCTGATGGTCGTCGTAGAACACCTCAAAGGTGCTTGGATTTAAACTCAGTCTCCCCCAGCGAAGTTCCGGCGTGGCCTGATGACTATCCCGCCGCAGCAGGGCTCGAATGCGCGCGCACAGCTCCTCAAAATCGACGGGTTTGACCACATAGTCATCGGCACCGGCATCCAGCCCCTGCACCTTATCGGCGCTGTTATCGCGGGCTGTGAGCATCAAAATGGGAGCCTCAATCCCCTGCTGGCGAAATTGCTGGCACAGTGAGATGCCCTCGGTATCGGGCAGCACCCGATCTAAGACAATCAGATCGTAGGGAAAGAGCGCTACAAACTCTCGCGCCATGTCACCATTGGCTGCCATATCTACGGCATAGCGCTGCTTGATTAGGGTTTCCGCTAGGGTTGCCATCAACGCTTCGTCATCATCAACCAGCAGGATTCGCATTGCCCAACCACCGTAATCACGACTTGAATAAGGCGCAAAATAATAAGGCACAAAATGGATCTCTCCCCATGGGTAGACCGTTGATCGACTTGAGTTTGAAATCAGCATAAACCCCATACCCTGACTTGACCATCACTAGCTAAGCAAAGCTAGGGGGGGGACCCACACCTTGGCCGCTGCCAGCAGCCTCCCCGGCCCGCCTCTGCGGGTACCTCGCCCAGAGACCTGCCCAGAGACCTGCCCAGAGACCTGCCCAGAGACCTGCCCAGAGTAGACCTGCCCAGAGTGGCCCTGTCCCGCTTGGGCTCACAAGTTCCTCAACATTATTTGCTTCAATCGGGCTTAGAGTGTTCCACCTCAATAGCTGCCGGGGTCGCACCGCACCCGACCTGCTAGGCCGAGGTTGCGCCCCTAGGTGAGCTGGTCTTTGAGAGGGAACGCGCTGGGAGCGAAAGCTCACTCAGATGTATCGAGTGCGAGCAAAGGCAATGCGAGCAAATTACTTAATTGTGGGTAGTGGTCTATCGGCCCTGGTCTTTGGGGCTCTAATGGCCAAGGCAGGGCGGTCGGTACAGGTGCTCGAAGCCCATGAGCATCCTGGGGGATTTGGCCATACCTTTACCATGGCTCAGCAGTATCACTTCAATGCCCAACTGCACTACGTTTGGGATTGTGGTGAAGGCCAGACGGTGAACCGGGTTTTGAGGCAGTTGGGCCTAGATCAAGCGGTCACCTTCGAGCGCTACGACCCCAACGGGTTTGACCACATGCGAATGCCAGGCTACGCCCTGGATATTCCCGCCGATGCAGAGCAGTTGATGCAGCGCTTGACTGAGCTTTTTCCCGATCATGCTCTGCCCATTCAGAGGTTTATCCAGGAAGTCCAGCGGGTGAGTCAGGGGCTGAAATGCCTTTCCCCACCCCGCCGCCCTGGCTTGATGCTGAACCATCTACCCGCTGTGTTGACCACGCTGCGGTATTACCACAGCACCCTTCAGGATGTTTTTGATCGGTTTTCGTTGCCCCAGGCGGCCCAGACCTTGCTGGCTCTCCAATGGCCAGACTTTTTGCTGCCGCCCAATCAGCTCTCGTTTTATGCCTGGGTGATTTTATTCACCGGGTATCAGGCCGGGGCATTTTACCCGACCCAGCATTTTGAGCAGGTGATCAACGCTTTGGTCAAGGTCATTGAGTCCCAGGGCGGTGAGGTGATTACGGATATGGAGGTGACCAATTTTTTGCTGGATCGCAAAACAGTCATGGGGGTGATGGCGATCGATCGCAATACCCATGAGGCCCGTGAATTCTTCGGTGAAACCGTTATTTGCAACATAGACCCCAAGCGAGCCGCCAAGCTGATTGGTCTGGAGTTGTTTTCTGCCGCCGTGCAGAAACGGCTCGATTACGACTACTCGCCGTCTAACTATGTGGCCTATTGCGTGGTCAAAGATTTAGATCTGCGCGACTACGGCTTTGGCCCCTGGAACACATTTCACAGTGAAACAGCGGATCTCAACCAAGCCTTTGCGCGGATGTATGAGCAGCATGATTTCTCCCGTCCTAGCTTTGCCATCACCACGCCCACCCTATTGACCTCAGCCAGCCGTGACTGTCCGGAGGATTGTCAAATTGTTGAATTTCTCACCGTGGCCAACTATGACTATTTTAACCAGCTGTACCATCGCGATCGCCAAGCCTATCGCCGCCAGAAAGACGAGATTTTAGAGACTATGTTGGATGTGGTTGAAAAACACTACGTCCCCAATTTTCGAGAGCACCTGGTGTTTAAGATCACCGGTAGCCCCACAACCAATGAGCGCTTTTGCTGGTGTCCCCAGGGCAATTCCTATGGTTCTAGCCTGACGCCCAAAAATATGGGTCTGGGTCGGCTCAATTACGAGACCTCCCTGCAAAATTTTTACTTCTGCAACGCCTCCTCCGGCTACCCAGGATTTGCCCCCACCTTTTGGACTGGGGCGAGGCTATACCAGCATCTGTCCGGCGATTCGCTCTTGACAGTTCCCCGATCTGAGGAGGTACAGCGATGAAAATTGCCATTATCGGCGGCGGTGCCAGTGGCATGGTTACGGCCTATTGGTTGGATCAGCAGGGGCATCGAGTCACCCTGTACGAACGGCAGCCCGTTCTCGGAGGACACATCCGCACCCTGAATAAAAACATCCCTGGCAGCCCAGACTGCCCCGAACTTTTAGAGGCGGGTGTGCTGGAATTTCCGGTGGCGTTTACCCATTTTCTTGCGCTTATGCAGGAGTTAGACGTGCCCCTAGAGCCTGTGGAAGTAGGGTCTGGCATCTTCTTTGAGGATGGTCACCACTTCCTGTCCGCTGGCATGATTACCCATAACTTTCACGGGCTAGAAAAATGGTGTGAAATCCTCCATACCGATACCCTCTACGCGCGGGCCCTGGGGCTGTGGCTAAAAACTCACCTGGCCCGCCCAGACAGTCTTCAAGGGCAGCCCCTAGCGGCGTATTTTACCCCTGAGACGGCCCAGCACATCTGGATGAAGCTGTTGACGATGTACAGCTACTCTATGCCCTACGAAACCATTGCTGACTTCCCGGCGGCGCTGGCGATTCCTGCCCTGCGCCGTTACGTATTTAGCCACTGGGTGCGCATTCGGGGCGGGGTTTATTCTTACCTGGAAAAGATCCTGGCGCGATTTTCGGGCGAGGTTGTTCTCAATGCCGAAATCGCCGCAGTTCACCGCTCCAATCACGCGGTTCAAATCAACGGTAAAATCCAGGGTAGCCAGCCGTTTAATCAACAATTTGACCGAGTGGTTTTTGCCACCCCACCCGATCAAGTTTTGGCCCTACTCGCCGATCCGCGCCCGGACGAAGTGCGCCGTTTCCAGGCCTGGCAGCCCAACCAAGCGACGACGATCCTGCATTGCGATCGCACCCTCTATCAGCCCTACGGCATCCGGCAGGGATCGGAGTTTGATTTCTTTCAAACAGCCGGCGGCTGGGGCTATAACGCCTACCTCAACCAGCTCTGTGGCATCAGCTCCAATCAGACCTATCACCTCGCCTTCAACCTGCAAGACCGCATTGCTCCCGACAAAATCATCCATGTGCAGCAGCACCATACGCCATTCTACGATGTAGCCGCTTTTCAACATCGCGATGACATCATCGCCACCAATGGAGAGCACAATACCTATCACGTTGGAGCCTATCTAGGCGATGGTTTGCACGAAGGGGCGGTGACCTCGGCGATGGATGTCGCCCAGGCGATTGGCCCCGCTGACACCGAAAAAACGAACCTGTTTAACCGCCTCGCCGTTAGTGAAATGACCTGAACATAGACCGCAAGCCAAGCCAGGTGAGAATTGTCACCAGCATCGGGCCTAGCTGAGCACCGTTCTGGCGCAGAGAGGGGCCATGGGTTGATCGGCAGACGGAGGGCTCAGGCCCAGTGTTGGTGTGCTGATTTTATGGGGTGGCCTCCAACTCCCAACCCCTGCTACTCAACTGTACCCGGTGCCAATTTGGCCGGCAATACCACCCTGCAACCTGCCCTAGAAGAGCCTCTGTCTCTCCACTAGGGAGGATATAGCGCCAAACACAGTGTGAGACGCTGAGGTCGAATGGGTTATGTATATCGACGGTCAACCATGAGACATTTATCTCTGCCTGAAAAGTTTAACGAGCTGCCCCTAGGGCCTCAGGCAAAGACCAGAAATCTTGAGGAGGTTTTGGTGGTGGGTCAGTCGCTGAAAATTACCCTAACCGATCTAGCGCCGGCTGAGGCGGTAACGGTCAGCCTTAAAACCCAGGGCGAACTTGAAATTTACTCTGAATCAAATCAGCGCATCGACACACCAGGGCTGATGTTTCTTCAGCAATTGCCCAAGCTTGCCCTCCTAGCTCGAACCTTTAGCGACAGACCCCAAGACCGCTGCCTACAGATCGCGTTTCAAGATCCTCAAGGTGCTCAGATCAGCCAAGTCGATCTCAAGCTCACCTGCCTGCGAATTTGTTTAGATGTCGATGCCGACCGCGACGGCATTGTGGACGAAAATCACCCTGGTAAGGGAGATTGGCAGTGGGGTGCTCAGGGGCAGGGAGCCATTTTGCTGGTTCACACCGATCGCGACCACGTGCATTCTGACAGCCAGTACACCGACCGAGATCAGGGTACAGCCCTGCTAAATCTCAAAGATGCCAGCTTGATGATTGCGCGCCGAGCCGGGCTTGTCGATCTGCCGCCGGGGTGTGAAATTCAGCTTTCGGTTAGTCACGATCAGGCCCAGCGTATCTGTATCTATGACGAACTCAATCCTATTGGCGACGAGCTAATTGGCCCCAAACAAGCCCAGGCCAAACTGGAGCGCACCGATCAAGATACGCTGTTTTTTGTCAAAGGGATTAGCTTTCCTGACGTTGATTTTGATGGCCTGATTGAGATCACCCTCAGCCTGATCAAAGATGGAGAAACCCTTTACTGCGATCGCGTGGTGTTTCGAGTCGCGCCCTGGATGATGACGCCAAACACCCTATCGCCGATTACCGTTTTTGTCTCTCGTCTATCTGAGGGCGACAACGAAGACTTTATCGAAGACTTGAGAAAAGTTGTCGGTCAGGCGGGGGTACAGCTCGATCCGGTGCCCCCCGAGTTTCACGATGACGACCCCTGGATGCGCGATGAAATTGAAGTTGGCTATACCCAAGCGCCTGGAAAAGCGGTGCATGTAATTTTTGATTCGCCCCGCGATCGTGGGCTAGACCACCTGGCTAAGCGCCAGGCGATCAGCAGTCAGTTTGGCTATGTAATTCGCAAAAGCCGCGATCAAGCGACAAAACTAGATTCCTTTGGCAATTTAGAAGTCTCCCCGCCAGTCACCGTCAATGGAGTTACCTATCCCTTTGGTCGTCTCATGTTTGGGGGCACGCGCCCGGAGATCATGGAAAATCCGCGCCGCAAGCTGAAGGTGTTACGCGACTTCTTTTTTGCCCAACAAATCCAGGCCCCGGTCGAGCTGTTCTCTGACTGGCTGAGCGTGGGGCACATTGACGAGTTCATGAACTTCGTTCCCGCGCCTGATGCCAAGGGATTTAAGCTACTGATGGCCAGCCCTGACCAGGGCTATGACCTACTTAACAAATTGCACAGCAAAGGGCATGGCGAGGCACTGCTGCGCCAGGGGAAGCAACTCGACCAAAAGCCGGCTGCCATTAGCGTTGCTGAGGTTCTAAGGGATCAAGCCTTAGCCGATCACAATCGGCGTTTTCAGGCCTACATCACCTGGAATCGAGAGGTTTTAAAGCAGGAGTTGGGCTTAGACGAAGCCGATATCATCGATTTGCCAGCGTTGTTTGAAGATAAAGACGGGCGGGCTATCTCTTTCTTTCCCAATATGGTCAACATGCTGGTGCTCAATCAGCACCTGGCGATTCCTAAACCCTTTGGCCCCAGGGTGAACGATCAATGCCACTTTGAAACCTACGTGCGCGGGGTCTTAAACCCGCTGGGCTTGGTCTGTCACTTCATCGACGACTGGGACACCTATTTTCGCAAGGGCGGAGAAATTCACTGCGGCACGAATACCAGTCGGCAACCCTATAGGCAGAAATGGTGGGAGGTTGAGCCGACATTTCTGCAGTCGCGCTACCGCCCCAGTACCGCTGCCCCTTCGTAGAAAAACAGGCCCGCCACGCAGCCGGTCATCAGTGTCGCCAGGGTGCCCGCCCATAGTGCCTTCCAGGCCAGGTCACTGATGTCTTTGCGCCGCGAGGGCACAATGCCCGCCAGCCCGCCGACAAAAATGCCCACCGAGGGCAGGTGGGCAAAGCCGCAGAGCACGTAGCTGACGATCACCAGGGCGCGATCGCTCAGGGTGCCCTGATCCGCCGCATTGGCCAGACCAATGTAGGGGGGGATCGCGGTTTCGAGCAGCCGTCGGCCAATCAGCTGCGACGATAGCCACAGCTCGGGCCAGTCAAGCGACACCCCGGTGAGAAAGGTGAGGGGCAAAAACAGCGCCCCCATGATGTTTTGCAGGGTAATCACGCTAAACACCTGGCCGATTGCCCGCCACAGGGCAAATTCGTTGGTGGCCAGACTGGCTAGATTGGCAAAGATCAAATCGAGCAGGGCAATCAGGCCCAGAATGGCAATCAGTGCCGCGACAATACCCACCGCCATTTTGACCCCGTCGAGGGCACCCAAAATCAGGCTATCCATGGGGCTTTTGCGCTCTTCTTCCGTCAGCTCTAGCTCGGGCACCTTGCCCAGGGTTTCAGGTACCGCCTGCTCGGGCACCAAAATTTTGGCCAGCACAAAGGCCGCCGGAATTGTCAGCACTGAGGCCGACATCAGGTGCCCCGCAATCGACGGAAAGACGGGCCGCAGATACCCAGCGTAGAGGCCCAGCACCGTGGAGGCAATGGAGCCAAACATTGAGGCCAAAATAGCGCACAGCTCGCTGCGGGTCATGCGCTCTAGGAAGGGTTTGATGGCGATCGCAGACTCGATGCCGACAAAAATATTCGCTGCCCCCGCCAGGGCCTCAGCCCCGCTGAGGCGCATCGCCCAACGAAAGAACCGGGCAAACACCCGCACCACGGGCTGCACAATGCCCACACCGTAGAGCAGCGAGAAAATCGCCGCAAAAAACACCACCTGGGGCAGCGACCGAAAGGCAAAGATATAGCCCAGGTTGAGGTTGTCGGCCCCCAGGCGATCGCCCGGCACGGCGGTAAAGGGCGGCGTCAGCGCCCGAGCAATCCACCGCCCCGCCCCGGCGGGGCCAACCGGCCGGTTAAAGTCGGGCACAAAAATCGGCCCAAACAAAAACCGCGCCCCGGCATCCGACGCATCGATCAGCGCATTGAGAATGGAGCTGAGCCACACCACCGCCTCCCGCGTCACCGGCAGCAAGAAAATCAGCAGCCCCACCCCCAGCTGAATGCCAATGCCCCAGGCAATCAGCCGCCAGGGCACCCGCCGCCGATCCTCAGACCCCAGCCAGGCGATAAAGCAAAACCCAAACATCCCCAGCAGCGAAATTAAACGCAGTGCCATCGCCTGTTCATGCTCCCTATGACCCAAAATTTGCGAGCCTGACACCGATTATGCCGAAGAACGTTCCCGACGAAGCGCCTCGTTCTAGAACTTAGTTAAGGGGGCAGGGGTATCGGGTTTCGGGTGTTAGGTCTACGGTACACGGTGCACGGCAAAATCTTGAGCCGTAGACCGCAAACCGTGAACCGCAAACCGTGAACCGCCCCAAAATCTGAAACCCAAAACCTGAAACCTGAAACCCGATACCCAAAACCTTCCTCCCCGCCTAGCCCATAATAGATCTGACCCACCGCCCCACCCTATGGAAGCTTTTTCCCCTTTTCCGCCCGCCTGGGCCGAGTCTGCTACCCACGCCGCTGAGTTTTGCTGCCCCCAGTGTGGGGCCGAGAGTCGCCAGGCCAAGGCCGTGTGGATCAACCGGCGATCGCCGGTCTATGGCACCGATCACCGCCGCAAGTGGCAGGAGTTTTACCACTGCGGCGAATGCGAAACGCCCTGGTGGGCCTGGAGCAGCGATCGCCCGCCGTCTCCCTATGGCACCTCCGATAACAACAATGGCGATGACGATGGGGACGATCTGTTTTGATGTCTTGACCGATCGGTATTCTTACCCCCAACCAGACCGAGGCCAGCCAGCTGAAGCCTTTGGGTCAGACGCTGCGCCTCACCCGGCAGGGGTTGCCCGCCGCTACCACGTTGGCGGGAATCGATTTCGTTACCACGCTGCCCGCGCCGATGGTGGTATTGTCGCCAATTATCACCCCAGGGCAGACGATTGCGCCGCCGCCCAGCCACACATTATTGCCGATGGTGACGGGGGCCGCCAGTTCTAGCCCGGTTAGCCGTACCGCTGGGTCGGTGGGGTGGTAGGCTGCGTAGATTTGCACATTTGGCCCCATCAGCACGTCGTCCCCCAGGGTGACCCAGTTGCAGTCGAGAATGGTGCAGTGGGCGTTGATGTAGAGGTTTTTGCCCGCCCGAATATGGCTGCCGTAGTCGCAGAAAAAAGGCGGTGTGATCTCAAAGTTGGGGCCGATGGTGTGAAATAGCGATCGCACCACCCCCTGCCGCACCTCCACTTCCTCAGGCCGTGCATGGTTAAACCGATACAGCTGAGTCTGGGCCAGCCGCCGCCGCGCCACCAGATCCGGGTCTGCCGCCCGATACAGCTCCTGGGCCAGCATCTTTTCCCGCTCTGTCTTCGCCATTTAAAAAATCTCCTACAGCAAAAGATCCCCGAGTTCTTCAAGAACTCGGGGATCTGGCAGTATCAGAGGGAATCTACCCCACCAGTTCCTTCACCTTGGCCATGATGCCGTCGGGGTCAATGCCCTGGTGAA
>RECJ01000132.1 GCA_007694115.1 Leptolyngbya sp. DLM2.Bin27
CGTCGGGGCGCAGCCAGGCGGTGTGGACTTTGGCCTCGCGCACGGCTTTGACCACGTAGTCGGCGATGCGATCGCTAAAGCTGGGCAGCTCGTCATCGCTGAAGGGAAACGCCCCCACTAGGGTTTGGTAGAGAAAGTATTCGTCGTTGGTGTCGGGCACCACGCGATCGTGCACCACTTTTTTGTGGCTGCCGTTGAGGCTGCGCCAGATGTTGACGGCGGTTTCCCACTCGGTGGGCAGCTCCGACAGCACGTTGAGCCGGGCGCGCACGTCTTCGCTGCGCTTAGTGTCGTGGGTCGAGGTGGCGACGATGGCGTGGGGCCACTGCTGCTGCCGATGCTGCTGGCGCTGGTGAAAGTGCCGCAGCGACAGGCCAAACTGCCCCGGCGACCCACCCACCTCGTTGAGGCTGATCAGGCGGTTATAGCCGTAGAACAGGGTATCTTCAAGACCCTTGGCCATCAGCGGGCCGGTGAACTGCTGCAGGCGCATGACAAAGTGCAGCCACTGGGCTTTTTCTTCTGGGGGCAGAGACCCTTCAAAATTTAAAGAAAGAAACTTTTCGATTAGATTTAGCTCGTTAACCAGCTGGGGAATCCGCTTGCGGGCGGCCTCAACCGCCTCCTCCACGTAGGCTAGATCGCGCTTGGAAATGCCCTGCTCGTTGGCGTAGGTGCAGTAGATCGGAAAGGCGATTAAGACTTCTTCGATGGCGGTGCGCAGGCCGTAGAGGGTGAGGTCGCGCCCGTAGCGGTACTGTTGGCAGACCCGTTTGAGAAATCGGGCCAAATTGTTGATGTCGCCCACCAGGTTGGTGTCGGCAATCAGGCGTTTTTTGGCGCTGACCAGTTCGCCGTAGGGGGTGGTTTCGTCGGTGAGCTGTTGGTAGAGGCGGGTGAAGGCGTTTTGATTGTCTTGCTGGCAAAATATGCCGTTGAGCTCAATTAGCGAGTCGTAGCCCGAGGTGCCCTGAATCGGCCAGGTCTCGGGCAGGGTCTCTTCGGTTTCCAGAATTTTTTCGATCACAATGTAGGTGTCGCCCAGACGATCGCGCAGCCGTTCTAGGTAGATGGTGGGGTCGTAGAGGCCGTCGATGTGGTCAATTCTGACACCGTTAAACCGACCGGCCTTGACCAGCTGGCAGATCAGGTCGTGGGTTTGATCAAACACCTGGGGGTCGTCCACCTTGAGGCAGATCAGCTCGTTGACGGTAAAAAAGCGGCGGTAGTTGAGTTCCTCTGCGCCGACTTTCCAAAACGACAGGCGATAAAACTGCTCGGAGAGCAGGTCGTCGAGCAGGTCAAAGCTGCTGGGGTCGTCGGGGGTGCCGTTGAAGATCACCAGATTTTGGTCGATAAATTCGCGCACCTCGTCGCTGTCCTGGTAGACATCCCACAGCAGCCCCTTGGCAAACTGGGCCTGGTCGCGGTATTCTCGCCCGTGCAGATCGACGATGGCGTTTTTGACCAGGTAGAGAATGCCGGAAATTTTGACGAAGGTGCGATCGCGCCGATCCAGATGCTGGGCCAGTCGCCCCGACTGATAGCTCAAAAACCGCCCGTAGGACTCAATTCGCACCGGAAACCGGAGGCCAAAGTAGTTGACGTTGAGCTGCCCCTCGTCGTAGCTGAGCTGAATTTCGCCCCGCTCTAGGCAGCGATCGTAGAAATCCCCCAGCATCGGGGCCAACACCTTACCGCCCAACTCCTCGGGGCCTTCCCACTCAATGTCAAAAAAGTTGAAATATTCCGAGTCGGGGCCATACTCCAACACATTCATCAGGTATGGGTTTTGGCCGTCGTAGGCCATGTGGTTGGGCACAATGTCTTGCAACCAGCCCATGCCGTGGTCGTGGAGCCGGTCGATCAGCGGCTGAAAGGCCGCTTCGCCGCCCAGCTCGGGGTTGAGCTGGTTGGGGTCAACCACGTCGTAGCCGTGGGTACTGCCCCTGCGCGCCTTAAAAATGGGCGATGCGTAGATGTCTGAAATGCCTAACCGCTTGAGGTAGTCAACAATGCCTTGGGCGGCGGCAAAGCCAAAGTCGGGGTTGAACTGAATGCGATAGGTGGCGGTGGGGATACGCATGGTGAAAGCGGTGCGGTAGGTGAGTCAGAGCAAGGCCGGGGCGCATCGAGGGGGAGGGAGCGGTACTATGGCCGCCGTAGGGTGGGCAGTGCCCACCATGGGGACACTATTTTCCAGCAGTCTTTCCAGCAGTCGCCTAAGTCCTCCAGTAAAGAGCAAAACCGAGGGGGGGCAGCTCTACCGGCTGAGTTTCACTGATTTTTGCGGGTAGGGATGATCCTGGCCCATCCCACTCAAGGGCCGCCGAGTCAAAGGTCAGCACCCAGGGCTGCTCTGGGGTAACCTCGGCACCCTCAACGTCAAGGGTGGTGACGGTGGGGCTAAAGTTCATCAGGCTCAGCAGCGTCCCATTGACCACAGAGCGGCGGTAGGTGATCACCTGGCGGTCGTCGTCGCCCGTCACCTGCACCTCGTTTGCATAGGAGGGGGTGCTGAGGCGCAGCTGCCGCCGCAGCTCCAGCAGCCGCTGGTAGTAGCGCAGCAGGGTGTGGTGCTGCCCCTCCTGGCGCTGATCCCAGTGGAGTTTTGACATTTCAAAGGTGGCGGGCTCGTGGGCGGGCTCGGGTTCGCCAAACCCGTGGGCCGCTTTAAACTCCCGCTTGCGCCCCTCGTACACAGCCTTGACTAGATCGGGGTCACTGTGGTCAATAAAGTATTGAAACGGCGCGGTTTCACCGTATTCTTCCCCCATAAACAGCAGCGGAATGTAGGGGGAGGTGAGCAGCACCGCCGCCGTGAGCTTGAGGGCGTCAAAGGGCACCAGCACCGACAGGCGATTGCACCCCTGGGCGTTGCCCACCTGGTCGTGGTTTTGGGCACAGGCAATAAAGCGGTGGGAGGGCAGGTCAGTGGCCGAATTGCCGTGCCGCCGCCGCCGAAAGGGGGAATAGTTGCCGCTGTAGACGAAGCGATCGCGCAGGGCGGTCGCCAGCGCCTCACAGGTGCCAAAATCTTGGTAATAGCCGTAGCGCTCCCCCGTCACCAGGGTGTGCAGGGCGTGGTGAAAGTCGTCGCTCCACTGGGCCTCTAGGCCGTAGCCGCCCTCGGCGGAGGGGCGAATCAGGCGGACATCGTTGAGGTCGCTCTCGGCGGTGAGGTAGAGGGGCTTGCCCAGCTGTTTAGACAGATCGACCACGGCCTCGGCCATCTCGGCCAAAATATGGTGGGCGCTAAAGTCATAGATGGCGTGAACGGCGTCGAGCCGCAGCCCGTCAACGTGAAACTCTCGTAGCCAATAGAGCACGTTGTCGATGCAGTATTGGCGCACACCGTCGCACCAGGCATCGTCAAAGTTGACGGCGTTGCCCCAGGGCGTCTTGTATTTGTCGGTGGTGTAGGGGCCGTAGCAGCCGGTGTAGTTGCCCTCGGGGCCAAAGTGGTTGTAGACCACATCTAAGATCACCGCCAACCCCTGCTGGTGACAGGCATCGACTAGGCGCTTAAACCCCTCGGGGCCGCCGTAGGAGTTTTGGGTGGCGTAGGGGTAAACCCCGTCGTAGCCCCAGTTGCGCTCCCCCGGAAACTGGGCCACGGGCAAAATCTCCACGGCGGTGATGCCCAGGGCCTTGAGGTCGGGCAGACGGGCGATCGCGGCCTCAAAGGTGCCCTCGGGCGTAAAGGTGCCGATGTGCAGCTCGTAGATCACATAGTCGGGCCAGGGAAGATTTTGCCAGTCGTCGTCGTCCCAGGTATAGGCGCTGTGATCGACCACCGCCGATGGCCCATGCACCCCCTCGGGCTGGTAAAACGAGGCCGGATCGGGGCGCAGCGACTCCCCATCACCGTTGATGCAGTAGCGGTATTGGCTCCCGGCGACGATATCCTCGGCGGTGACGGTCCAATAACCTCGCTCATCGCGATCCATGGGCAACGTTGCCTCCTGGGGCGACAGTAGCCGCAGCTCCACCGAGTCTAGCTCTGGCCCCCACACCGTAAACTGGCACTGCCCCCTAGGTTGACCATTGGTTTGTAGAACAGCTCCCACCCTGGTGTTTACAGTCATTGTGAGGGTTCCAGTAGCGATGCAGTCGAGCGATGCAGGCAGCCATTGCAGTCAGTACCGTTGCAGTCCAGTGCCATTGCTCAGCCTTAAGACTCTAGATAACATTACCAGAACTACTGGGGCCAACAATCTGCTCTTCGGTAGAGGTTGCCCACACCGCAGCCCCCCCTGGGGGCAAACGGCAACCCGCCGGGGGCTGTTTGCTTAAGACGCGATCGCCCCCGTGACCTGCAAAATCATGCGGATCAGCATCTCGGCTTCGATCGGCTTGGGCAGATGGGCCTGAAACCCAGCGGCGACGGCCTGGTTTTGGTCAGACAACCGGGCATGGGCCGTAATTGCGATCGCAGGCGTCTGCCCCTGGGGGGCGGGCAGATCGGCTCGAATGGTTTGCATCAGCTGGTAACCATCCATGTCGGGCATGCTGATGTCGCACAGCAGCAGGTTGGGCTGACTCGCTTCGAGCCGCCGCAGGCCAGCCTGGCCAGAGGCTGCCGTCGTCACCACCGCCCCCTGGGACTCCAGCAAAAACCGCAAAAAATCCCGGGTGTCAGCATCGTCGTCGATCACCAAGATCGCCAAACCAGCTAGGGCGTAGGTTTCATTCCAGACGGCGGTGTTTTGGGGCGGGGCGGGGGGTGGGGTCTGGGCATCGGTGAGCAGCAGCGGCAGGGCGACGGTAAAAGTGGTGCCCTGGTTGAGGCCATCGCTGTCGGCCCACACATGCCCCTGGTGCTGCTGCACCAGGTAGTGCACAATGGCCAGCCCCAGCCCTAGCCCCCCCTGGGAGCGGGTAGTGCTGCTGTCGGCCTGGCGAAAGCGATCAAAGATGTGGGGCAAAAAATTGACGTCTATGCCCAGACCGGTGTCGGCCACCCGGAGCTGAGCATAGGCCGCCGCCGTCCCCTGGCAACCCTGGGGCAGCTGATTGACCACAGAGACCTGAATCTCCACCTGGCCCTGCTTGGGGGTAAATTTAATCGCGTTGGTGAGCAGGTTCCAGATCACCTGCTGGAGCCGCAGCAGATCGCCCATCACCTCCAGCCGGGGGGAGTCTTCGAGGTTGCTCACCAGTTCAATCGCCTTGGCCTCGGCGGCTGGCTGCACCGTTTCGAGCGCCGTTTGGGCCACGGCTGCCAGATCGAGGGGCTGGCAGCGCAGCTGTAGCTGTCCGCGTACGATCTGCGACACGTCGAGAATGTCTTCAATCAGCTGCTTTTGGGCATTGGCGTTGCGCTCAATGGTGTCGAGGGCATACTCGATTTTTTCGGGGGGCAGGTTGCGCGATCGCAGCAGATGCGACCAGCCCAAAATCGAGTTTAGCGGGGTGCGCAGCTCGTGGGAGAGAATGGCAATAAACTCGTCTTTCATCTGGTTGGCGGTCTCGGCCACCTGCCGGGCCGTCTGCTCGCGAATCACCTGGGCATTGGCGGCTTCGGCCTGCCGCCGCTCGGTAATATTTTCGATCGTGCCCACGTAGCCCAGAAACACCTTTTGCTCAGACACCAGGCGGGCTGAGCGCACTGACACCCAGCAGTCGGTGTCATCATCATCGGAGACAAACCGAAACTCCTGGGCGTATTCTCGCCCGTCAACCATGTAGGTTGACCAGCTGCTGCGGGCTAAATCGAGATCGTCGGCATGCACGCAGGTCAGCCAGGTTTGATCCGTAGAGCAATCAGGGGCACTGCGGCAGATGGTGCGAAACCGGGGATTGGTGTAGACAAAATCACCCTTGGTATCGGTGACAAACACCCCCACTGGCGAGCAGTTGCTGAGCAGGCGAAACCGCTCTTCACTAGCCTGAAGCTCGGCATTGATCGCCTCTAGTTGAGCGGCCTGCTGCTGCAAAATTTCGGTTTTTTGTTTGAGCGCTTCGTTCTTTTTAAACAGCTCAATGAAAATCGCCACCTTTGACAACAGAATATTGGGCGCAATCGGCTTAATTAAGTAGTCCACCGCGCCCAGGGCATAGCCCTTAAACATAAATTGCTCGTTGCTGCTAAAGGCGGTGAGAAAAATAATCGGCGTGTCCCGCGATCGCTGGCGGTGACGAATCAGGGCGGCCACCTCAAAACCGTCCATCTGCGGCATCTGTACATCTAGCAAGATCACCGCAAAGTCGTCGTTGAGCAGACAGCGCAGCGCCTCGGCTCCGGAGGTAGACTTAACCAGATTAACCTCTAAACCGTCTAGAATTGCCTCCAGCGCCACCAGATTTTCGGGCTGGTCGTCCACAAGTAGAATATTTACCGGGGCGTCGGTCTGCATAGCTAGGGTTCCGTCGAGTCGCCGCAGAGGTACATCAAGAGAGGCGCAATCTGGGCCAGGGGCAATACCCAGTCTACCGCCACCGCTGCGATCGCAGCCGCTGGCAAAATTGGGCTTTCAGCGGTGTCGGGGGCCTGTACAATTGCCTTGCCACCGCGAGCCTTAAGCGCCGACAAACCCTGCACCCCATCGTGATTGGCCCCGGTCAAAATCACCCCGATCACCCGCTCGCCGTAGACATCGGCCGCCGACTCTAGCAGCACATCAATCGACGGGCGCGCGTAGGACACCGGCGCATCAACAGACAGGGAAAAATATCCGTCTTCTACCAACAGATGATAGTCAGCCGGAGCTAAGTAGACATGTCCTGGCTGAATATGTTCCTTGTCTTCGACTTCGTGAACGGGCAGAACCGTAAAATGCTGCAAAAAAGAACTCAATGCCTGGTCAGACTCCCGGTGGCGATGTTGAACAATTGCAATTGCGGCTGAAAACTCTTTGGGGATGCATTCTAGCAAAGTCTTCAGAGCTGCCAATCCCCCTAAAGAGGTACCTAGGGCCACCAGTTCATAGGGCATCAACAGCGCCTCCTAAACAGCTTTTCGGTTCTGACTAGATCGTCATAGGCAGCTTCATACTTGGTAAACCGAATGGTTTCTTGCCTGCCCAGGCCTAGAATGCCAAATTTGCACAGGCTATTATAAAACAAGTCATGCACCTGATTTTGCAGGGTTTGATCGAAATAAATCAATACGTTGCGGCAGATAATCACGTTGAATTCGTTAAACGACCCGTCGGTGACCAGGTTGTGCTCGCCAAACACAACTCGTTCCCGCAGGGCAGGGCGAAAAATAGCGTTGTCATAGCTGGCGGTGTAATATTCTGAGAAGGTTTTTTGCCCCCCCGCCTTTAGATAAAGTTGGGTATAGTCCTGCATTTGTTTGTAGGAATAAATCCCCTGGCGGGCGGTTTGTAATACCTTTTCATTGGCATCGGTGGCGTAGATGCGGCAGCGGTGGTAGAGCCCTTCTTCTTGCAGCAAAATAGCCATCGAGTAGACCTCTTGCCCGGTAGAACAGCCCGCATGCCAGATGCGAAAAAAAGGATAGGTGCGCAACAGCGGCACCACCTGCTGCCGAAAGGCCAAATAAAAACTGGGGTCGCGGAACATGGCGGTGGTGTTGACCGTTAGCCCCAGCAGCAGGCGATCGGCACAGCTGCGATCGCCTAAAATCTGAGCCTGAAGTTGGGCAATGCTGGACAGCCCTTCGGTTCTGAGAAAGTTGTGGATGCGCCGTTTTAGCGAAGCCTGGGCATAGTTGCGAAAATCATAGCCGTACCGTTGATACAGCCCTTCAATCAATAGATGAATATCGACATCTTCTGGTTTCAATCGCTTCGCTGAAATATTATCGCCAGTGTAACGTTCCTAGGTCGGGGCCAGAGTCTCGCCCAAAGCCCCCAGCCCGCTTAAGGTAGAGCTAGATTTAATGTCGATCCCTGGGCTTAGCCGCTGAGGCTCGGACTAGACATCCAAGCCTCAAAGCCGAAATCCTCTGAAGAGGATTGGCCGCCGAGTTACCCAGTCTGCCTCAGCAGGCTTTGGCTATGAGCCAGGGAGTTTACTCCCCGGTAGTTGTGGCCGGAGTCCCTTAACCCATAGGCATTTCGGGAATAGTTTAGCCCCTTGACCGGGCTGCCCTAAGCCCCCCCATACCTGCGATCTATTATTGCCTAGGCTCCGGTTCGAGCCGTCTCCCAAACAGGAGATCTTGCGCCGGGCCGCTGCCGCTACTGGGCTGCTGCTACTGGGCTGCCGCTACTGGTAAAGCCACAGGCGCAGCAGGGTGAGCAACTGCTCGGTATCCACCGGCTTGGTGATGTAGTCAGAGGCACCAGCTTCGATGCACTTTTCGCGATCGCCCTGCATGGCCTTGGCGGTCAGGGCAATGATCGGCAGCGATTTAAACGGCTCGATCTGGCGAATCAGTCGGGTGGTTTCGTAGCCGTCGAGGTCGGGCATCATCACATCCATCAGCACAATGCCGACATCGGCATTGGCCTGGAGGGTGGCAATGCCCTCGCGGCCATTCTCGGCAAATACCACCGCCATATCGTACTGTTCGAGCAGGCTGGTAAGGGCAAAGATATTGCGCACGTCGTCGTCGACGATCAGCACTTTTTTGCCCGCCAAGGCCGTATCGCCAGACTGTGAGCGGCCCAGCGGCGACGGCTGATCGGCGGGCAGGTTGGTCTGCACCCGGTGCAGAAACAGGGCGGTTTCGTCGAGCAGGCGCTCGGGCGATCGCACATCTTTGATGATGATAGTCTCTGCCAGGCGACGCAGCTGGCTGGCTTCGGCCTCGGTCAGGTCTTTGCCGGTGTAGACGATGATCGGCAGGCGGGCCAACGCCGTGTCTTGTTTGATCTGCTCGATCAGGTCAAAGCCGCTCATGTCGGGCAGGCCCAGATCGAGCACGATGCAGTCGCAGGGCTGCGATCGCAGCCGCTCCAGCGCCGCCGCCCCGCTGTGCACCGCCGTGCTGGTGACATCGCCGCCGCCGATCAGCTCAATGATGCTCTGGGCCTGCACCGGGTCGTCTTCGACCACCAGCAGGTAGCGCACCCGGCGCTCGACAAACTGCTTGATGTCGATCAGGGTCTGGGTCAAAATTTCGGGGGCAACGGGCTTTTGAATGTGGGCGATCGCCCCCATGTAAAACTCCTGCTGCTGCTGGTCATTAATCGTCAGCACATGGACCGGAATGTGGCGGGTGGTGGGGTTTTGCTTGAGCTGCTCTAGCACCGCCAGCCCGTCCATATCGGGCAGGTGCAGATCGAGGGTGATGGCGTTGGGCACAAACTGCTGGGCCAGGGCCAGCCCCGCCTGCCCCTGGAGGGCAATCAGCACCTTAAACCCCTGACCTCGGGCCATATCGAGCAAAATCCGGGCAAAGTTGGGGTCGTCTTCGATCACCAGCAGCACTGGGTCAGTGGCGGCCTGGCCCTTGGGCTGGAGCTGGGCGCGATCGTCGTCTATGGTGTCGGGCAGAGGTGAAATCCTGGGCTCTGGGGGAGCAACCACCGGCAGGGCGCGCTGCGCTGGTCGCCCAGAGCCCTGGGCGGCCGGGGCCAAGGGCACCCCAGCCCCATCTGGGCCACCCTCGTAGTGCCGGGGCAGGTACAGGGTAAAGGTGCTGCCCTCATCGGGCTGGCTCTGGAGATCGATTTCACCGCCCAGCAGCTCGGCCAGCTGCAAACTGATCGACAGGCCCAGCCCGGTGCCGCCATACTTGCGGCTGGTGGTGCCATCGGCCTGCTGAAACGCGCCAAAAATACTCTGCTGTTTTTCGGGCAAAATGCCGATGCCGGTATCGCTGACCGCAAAGGCCACCCGCTCGCCCTCAACCGGAAAGATCCGCACCGTCACCGCGCCTCGATCGGTGAACTTAATCGCGTTGGAAAGCAGGTTTTTAAGAACCTGCTGCAATCGCCGGGGGTCGGTGGCGATGGTGGCGGGCAGGGCGTCGTCGAGCCAGATTTCAAACCGCAGCCCCTTCTGGGCGGCGGTAGGCTGAAAGGTGCGCTCTAGCTCAAACTGAACGGCGGTAAACGCTAGGGGCTCGACTAGCACCTGCATGGTGCCCGACTCGATTTTGGCCATGTCGAGAATGTCGTTGATCAGCGCCAGCAGATCGGCCCCGGCGGCGTGAATGGTGCGGCTGTACTCGACCTGCTTATCGCTGAGGTTGCCATCGCTGTTGTCGCTGAGCATTTTGGCTAAAATCAGCAGGCTGTTGAGCGGCGTACGCAGCTCGTGGGACATGTTGGCTAAAAACTCAGACTTGTACTGCGATGACTGGGTTAGCTGCCGGGCCTTGTCTTCTAGCTCTTGGCGGGCCTGCTCGACCTCGCTGTTTTTGCGCTCTACCTGCTGTTTTTGGGTTTCGAGCAGCTCGGCTTTTTCTTCGAGTTCTTCGTTGAGCTGCTGGAGTTCTTCGTTTGACTGCTGCAACTCTTCCTGCTGCTGTTGCAGGGTATATTCTGACTCCTGTAGTGACTGGGTGCGCTCTTCGAGCAGCCGATTGCTTTGCAATAGTTCGTCCTGCTGCTGGCGCAGCTCTTCGGTGAGCACCTGCGACTGCTCTAGCAACTGCTGGGTCTGCATGTAGGATGCGATCGCATTGATCATCACCCCCGTCACCGCGCTGGCCTCGTCTAACAACGTCAGCTGCACCTGATCAAACGGCTGTAAGGAGGCCAGCTCTAAGACCCCCATCACCTCGTTTTCAAACAGCAGCGGCAGCACCACAATATTCAGCGGCGGGGCCTCGCCCAAACCCGAGCTAATGCGAATGTAGTCGCCCGGCACCTGGGTCAGCACAATGCGCTGCTTTTCGAGCGCACATTGGCCGACTAGCCCCTCACCCAGCTCAAACTCGTTGGACAGCTGCTTGCGCTCTTGGTAGGCATAGCTGCTGAGCAGCCTCAGCCGGGCCGGTTCGCGGGTGGTGTCGAGCACATACAAAACCCCTTGCTGGGCCTCCACCAGGGGGGCGAGGTAGGTCAACGCCAGTTTGGCCAGGGTGGCTAAACTGCGCTGCCCCTGCAACTGCTGCGACAGATCGGCCAAATTAGACTTGAGCCAGCGCTGCTCCTCGTTGGCGCGAATGGTTTCGCGCAGGTTGGTGACCATTTGGCTAAAGGTGCGGGTGAGAATGCCGGTCTCATCTTGGGCGCTGCTGTCGGGCAGGGTGATGGCTAGATTGCCCGCCGCCAGCTGCTCGGCGGTGTCTGACAGCTCGCCCAGGGGCTTAGAAATATGGCGCGATAGCCACCAGCCCAGCAGCGAGATCAAAATAAACGAAGTGGGAATGCCGTAGGCGATGGTGCGGGTGGTCTGCTGGGCCGACAGCTGGGCCTGGGCGGCCCGCTCTTGGAGCAACGCTTCTTCTTGCAGCCGCATCTCGGCAATTTGGCTACGCAGATTTTGCATCAACCGGCGACCATCGTCGGTCAAGATAAACTCCTGGGCCGCTTCAAACCCCTCCGATTCCCGCAGATCAATGCCGCTGCGCAGTCGGCTGAGACGGGCATTGATCAGGGGTTGGAGATTGGCCAATCGGCTCTGAAAGCCAACGTTGTCGGACTGGAGTCGGCGCAGGGCCGCGTAGGCCGCGTCAATCTCAGCTAGAGCAGCTTGGTAGGGTTCAAGGTATAGATTTTCTCCGGTGATCAGATAGCCCCGCTGCCCGGTTTCGGCGTTGGCTAGCTCGGCTTCTAGGTCACTGAGAAACCCCAAAATTTGATGGGATTCCCGCTCCTCTTCGGCGTAGCGAATCAGGTCGGTGGTGGTGCGGTAGGCAATTGCCCCCAGCACAGATAAGATCGCTAGCCCCACCGCAAATCCGGCCCCAATGCGTGTCCCGATCTTGAAGCGATTTACCATGAGGTGTCGTCAGTTAGCTTGTGTAATTATCCCACGGAAAACGAACTCCCCAGGCCAGAGGCAGGGCCTCACTCGCTGATTTCAGCAGGTTAAGGGACTCCGACCACAACCACCAGGGAGTAAACTCCCTGGCTCAGGGCCAAAGTCTGCTGAGGCAGACTGGGGAACTCGGCGGCCAATCCTCTTCAGAGGATTTCGGCTTTGAGCCCAGGACGTCTAGTCCTAGGCTCAGCGGCCAATCCAAGGGATCGACCCCTAACCATGCCCCACATTGACAGGGCTGGGTGGGCACTGCCCACCATTGGAATATGCCCTAAACCCCGGTGTCTGGGCCAGAAGGCTAGCTCTGCCGTGAGAGCAGCGACGCAGAACCCGAGTTTATGCACCGACGTTCTAAGGTAGCGCACCCGATCCCCCTTGCCATCTACCCTATAGCTATAGACCTAAAGCTGTAGGTTTAATACTAGATCCGCCTTGGCTAGCCGGGGTGATCTGGACAAACGCCGTTTGCCCCCAGGCAATCCGCCTGTTTGGAATCGGGGTGATACGATTCGGATTTGGTTTAAGAGCTAGATTTGACCAAACACCGTGCTTGATTCACTGCTACATTCCCTAGAACCGTTTTTGCCCCCAGGGTCTGCTGGTCTAGAGGCGGCGGCGGGGGAGCCAGCTGACTACAGCTATCGGGGCCGCTGCCCCCGCACCGGGCAAACCTCCACCCTGCCCCGCACCGCCCTGGCCCGCGCTGTGGCCCAGGGGTTGATGGCGCAGCTCAAATCGACCCACCAGCTAGAGGGCAAAATGTATGGGGTGCTGCTGGTGCAAACCCCGGCGGGCGACATCGGCGTGCTCAAGGCCTTTTCTGGGCTCTGGCAGGGGCAGGCCCAGCGGCCCGGCTGGGTGCCGCCGATACCGGGGCGATCGCAGCTGGCCCTAGAGGAAGCCCGCACCCTCGACCAGTTGCAGGCCATCAAAGATCGCCTGCTGGCTTTGCAGCAGCTGCCCGATCGATCGGTTTACCTGCGCCTACAGGCAGAATCGACCGAGCAGCGCCAGCGGCTAAATCAAATCCACCGCGATCGCAAACACACCCGCGACCGCCAGCGCCAAACCTTGACCGCCAGTCTCGACGGTGAAGCCCTGGCTACCGCCCTCGCCGCCCTAGAGCAAGCCAGCCGGGGCGACAAGGCCGAGCGGCGACGGTTTAAGCAGCGGTGGCGCGATCGCATTGCCCCCCTAGAAGCCACCATCCAAACCGCCGAGGCCGAAATCGCCACCCTCAAGCAGCAGCGCCGCCACCTCTCCCGCCAGCTCCAGGCCGCCATGCACGCCGCCTACCGCCTGACCAACTTTGCCGGAGAGTCGGCGGCAATAGAGACCCTGGCCCAGGGGGCAAACCTGCCCACGGGCACGGGCGACTGCTGCGCCCCCAAACTGCTGCACGCGGCGGCACAGCTTGGCCTAGTGCCCCTGGCCCTGGCCGAGTTTTGGTGGGGGCCACCCCAGGGCGACAAGCAGCCCGGCAACTTTTACGGAGCCTGCGCCGATCGCTGCCAGCCGATCATGGGCTTTCTGCTGTCGGGGTTATCGGCCCAGGTGCTGGTAACGGCAAATATCCCCGCAGGGGCAAACGGTGGTTTGCCCTCACCCAACCCCAGCCCCCAATCAGCCCCCCTCTGCGTTCTACACCAAGACCCCTGGCTGATCGCGGTGGATAAACCAGCGGGGCTGCTGTCAGTGCCGGGGCGCTACTGCACCGACAGCGCCCTCTCCCGCCTGCGCCTGACCCTGCCTGAGGGAACATTTCTACAACCCGTCCACCGCCTCGACCAAGACACCTCAGGGCTGCTGCTGCTAGCCCTCGATGCCGCCACCCACCGCCAGCTCAGCCAGCAGTTTGCCCAGCGCCAAGTGGCCAAAACCTACCAGGCGATCGTGGTGGGAAATGTGGCAAAATCTGCCGGACTGATTGACCTACCCCTGTGGGGCGACCCCACCCAGCGCCCCCGGCAGCAGGTCAACTGGCAGCAGGGCAAACCCAGCCAAACCCAGTTTGAGGTGCTGGGCCGTGAAGGGGAGCGAACCCGGATCGCTTTCTACCCGCTCACGGGGCGCACCCATCAAATCCGCGTTCACGCCGCCGATGCCCAGGGGTTAAATGCGCCGATTTGGGGCGATCGCCTCTACGGCCAGAGTGAACCGGGGCAGCGCCTACACCTCCATGCCCAAAGGCTGCAATTCATTCATCCTCACCGTGGGGCTGCGATCAACCTCGACTCTGCCGTGCCGTTTTAGCCTAGGTCACGGGCCGATCGCGCTGGCTGTAGCGCAGCACATCGCCCACATCAGGGCGAATGATCAAGCCATTGGTGGGGATTGCGATCGCATGGCTCCAGCTAATGCGATCTAGATAACCCAGCAGATGCAGGCGATCAATCGCCTGCTGGGCATCTTCGGGCGCACCCACCAGGTAGTGCCGCAGGCGGCGGTACGGCACCACGGTGATTGGAATTGTCGGCAGCGGAGTCTGTGCCGCCCCCTGTGGGTAGGGCGGTAAAAAAAATTGAGTTTGCAGCATTTAAGATTTCCTCAACAGCAGAATTGGACGCATCTCGTAGGGTGGGCACTGCCCACCAGTCAGGGATTACAGCTTTTCAACAGGTGTGCAGGCAGCAAAAACTGACCCCTGCGATCGCAGATGGCAAAAGAACATGATCGGTAACGGTAGAATGGGGCACGATAGCAGGAACCCGCACACCTCAGCATTTGATGGATGCCGGATTCTTTGCCGATCAGCGACTAGACACATTGTCTAGACATCTCGCTTATTTGTCAAGCTGTCTAGACAGCTTGTCTTGCACTCTCACGGATGACAAGGCAAATTACGGCTGAAATGGAAGAATCGCCACTCAAGAAATTGCGGGAAGAGATGGGCATGTCTCAGGAAGACTTAGCCCGCAGAATTGGCACTTCGGCCCGCACCATTAGCCGTTGGGAGACTGGCGAGAGTGTGCCATCGTTTACCATTGCCCAGATTAAGGCGCTAGATGCTTTGCTGGCTGAGCAAGGGAAATCGATTAAAGAATTGCCTGATAGCTTTGCGGCGGGGTAGGTTGGCTGTTTGAGGCGGGGTTTGATGGTGGGCAGTGCCCACCCTACGGGATGCTTTTGAGACGTTTTAGCCAAAAGGTCTGGCCTTTAGAGCAAATTATTGGGCGCTTCGAGAAAATAACTCGGCATTCCGAGAAAATAACTCGGCGCTTCGAGAAAATTGCTCGGCATCTGGAGCAAACTACTCGACGTTCCGTGAAAATTACTCGACACTTGGGGTA
>RECJ01000009.1 GCA_007694115.1 Leptolyngbya sp. DLM2.Bin27
TGATCGACCGCGACCAGCCGGTGATCTGGCGCGGCCCCATGCTCAACGGCATCATCCGTCAGTTTCTCTACCAGGTGGAGTGGGGCGAACTCGATTACCTGGTGGTCGATCTCCCCCCCGGCACCGGCGACGCCCAGCTCACCCTGGCCCAGGCAGTGCCCATGGCCGGGGCGGTGATTGTCTCCACCCCCCAGGCGGTGGCGATTTCCGACGCGCGGCGGGGGCTCAAGATGTTTCAGCAGCTGCAAGTGCCGGTGCTGGGCATTGTCGAGAATATGAGCGTGTTTATTCCCCCCGATGCGCCAGAGAAGCGCTACGACATTTTTGGCTCCGGCGGCGGCGAGCTGCTGTCGCAGGAACTAGGTCTGCCAGTGCTGGGCTGCATTCCCCTAGAAATGGCGGTGCGCGAAGGCGGCGATGCCGGCATCCCCATTGTGGTGCAGTACCCCGACTCGGAGAGCGCCAAGGCGCTGCGGGCCATGGCCCAGCAGGTGGCGGCCAAGGTGTCGATGGCGGCGTTGGCTGCTTAGCAAGAGGGGCTTAGGTTTTGGGTTTCAAGCCAGCCTAAAACCCAAAACCCTGCCTGCTTGTCATAATCATTTGGGTGAACTGGTAGGCAACGGCTATGTTTGTAACCGATGTGCAAAAGCGCTGGCGCATGCTGGCGGTGGGTTGGCAGGGAGTTGACTGGGTGCTGGTGGTGCTGCTGGTGGTGCTGACCGGGTTTGGGGCCGTTGTGATCTACAGCACCCAGCGCAACACCGACACCGTAGCCTACGGCTTTAACCACGCGCTGCTGGGGGCGATTGGCCTGGGGCTGGCGCTGTGGATTGCCCGCATTCGCTACGAGAATCTGCTCAACTGGCAGTGGATTATCTATGGGGTCATCAATGCGCTGCTGCTGGCGGTGATTTTTATCGGCACAGTGGGGCTGGGTGCCCAGCGCTGGATCTCTGTGTTTGGGTTCAACGTTCAACCCTCGGAGTTTGCCAAGCTGGGGATGATCATTACCCTGGCGGCGATGCTCAGCCGCCGCGATGCCTCGACCCTGTGGGGGGTGGCCAATGCCCTGGTGGTGACAGCTTTGCCCTGGGCGCTGGTGTTTATTCAGCCCGACCTGGGCACCTCGCTGGTGTTTGGGGTGATCACCCTGGCGATGCTCTACTGGGCCAACTGCAACCCCGGCTGGCTGGTGCTGTTTGTGTCGCCCCTGGTGGCGGCGATTTTGTTTCACGTGGCCCTGCCGGGGTGGCTGGTGTGGAGTTTGGGTATGGGGGTAATCGCCTGGTGTACTCTACCCTGGCGCTGGTTTAGCACGGTGGTGGCGACGGCGATCAACCTGGTGGCGGGTAAGCTGGGCGATATTCTCTGGGGGCTGCTGCAAGACTACCAAAAAGACCGATTAATTCTCTTTCTCGACCCTCACAAAGACCCGTTGGGGGGTGGCTACCACCTGATTCAGTCGCGTATTGCCATTGGGGCGGGCAAGCTGTGGGGCCAGGGGCTAGGCCAGGGGTCTCAGACCCAGCTGAGCTTTATTCCTGAGCAGCACACCGACTTTATCTTTTCGGCGGTGGGCGAAGAGTGGGGCTTTGTCGGATCGATGGTGCTGATTGTGGTCTACTGGCTGATTTGCTATCGCCTGGTGATCATTGCCCAAAACGCCAAGGATGACTTTGGCTCGCTGCTGGTGGTGGGCGTGCTGGCGATGATCATGTTTCAGGTGATTATCAACATTGGTATGACCATGGGCCTGGCTCCGATTACGGGCATTCCGCTGCCCTGGATGAGCTACGGGCGATCGGCGCTGCTGACCAATTTTTTGGCCCTGGGCATTGTGGAGTCGGTGGCTAACTATCGCCATCGGCTCAAGTTTACGGATTAGTGCGATCGCACGATTTCTCCATTGCCATACCTCCCCTCGATATCCGGTGTGCTTGCATTAGGGGTCAGGTGCCTTCTATAGCCACGGCGTTATCGGTCGCAGCACCAAAGGCACTGACCCCCTTAGGGGCCTCAATCTACTGGTCGATGGCCCTAGGGGGCTAGCCTCTGACCATCGCGCCGCAGCAGGCTAAACACCTCCCCCTGCTCTGGGGTAATCAAAATCCCAGAGGGCGGGATTGTAATCAACTGGCGACCGGTGGCCTGCTCAGCGTAGGTCAGCACATGCAGCAGGTTGATGGTCGAGCGCACTCCCTCGGGTGAGCCAATCACCAGATGGCGCAAGCGCTCTGGCCGGGGGCTGGGGTTGGCAAGGCGTAGGGGATCGAGACCTCCGAGTTCTGCAAGAACTCGGAGGTCTTGGCGGGTAAAACACAACATAATCGGGTTTCTTTCCGATGAGACGACGGGGAAGAAACCAAAAACTTGGCCGCCCCAGACATTTGCAGTTCAGGGCGGCCAGGTACAATCACCTTAGCCTCCGAGACTGGTTCGGTCAGTCGACGGGGTTAGCCGCTGGTTGGTGCTCCAACACCTTCCAGTGGCGTTTGGCCAAATTTTTGGGAAGTTCAGACTGCACGCACGCAGCCTTAGCTCAGTAAAGTACCGCATTCAAGCCCTCAAATCAAGTCAAAATCGCTACCTGCTAAGATGTCGGTCAAGTTTTCCCTAATTCTCTACCATTGTCCTATGACCGCTTAGCTCTGGGAGTCTTTTGTATGACTCAGACCTCATCGTCGCTAGTACTTGGCGTTGACGAATTTTTGACCCGCTATGGTGATACCCCCCGCTACGAACTGGCCGATGGAGAACTGATTGACAGGTCACCTACCCGCCTTCACGAAACCACTGCCGGAAAAGTTGCCAGCCAGCTCAGCATTGAAATCAACCGACAGGGCCATCCGTGGGTTATTCCTCGCACCTGTTTGCTGCGCCCGTTTGCCGATGTTGCGACGGCTCGCCGCCCGGACGTGGTGGTGCTTGATGAACCAGCCCTGGTACATGAGCCGCTGTGGGAACGAGAACCTGTGATTACCCTGGGCACTTCGGTAAAGCTGGTGGTGGAGGTGGTGAGCACTAACTGGGAAACGGACTATGCCCGCAAGGTGGAGGAGTATGCCCTGTTTGGCATACCAGAATATTGGATTGTGG
>RECJ01000198.1 GCA_007694115.1 Leptolyngbya sp. DLM2.Bin27
GATCGTTCCTCCTAGCACCCTAGTACTCTCATGCTTAAAAATATCTCCTAATGCCTAATGCCTTCTGCCTTCTTACTTCTGCCTTCTGCCTTCTGCCTTCTGCCTTTTCGATCGCCCCAATGTGGTCGGGTGGTCGGGCCTGGGCCGCCCTTTGGGGCAGTGACAAACGCATGGCTAGCGCCGCTTGCCGGTGGTGACGGGCTCTAGCTCTGACAGTTCAAAGGTGACCAGCTTATCCCAGTTGCCGCCCTCAAACAGCACGGCCACTTTGCCGTCGGTAATTCGCTGCACCAAGCCCTGAAACCCGTAGTAGGTATCGTTGACGTTGACGACTGTAACCGGTGCTCCAGGAAAAATCATGGTTCCCAATGCTGATGAAATTAACCCCTACAGTCTAAAGCAATACCCGGGGCAATAGCTGGGGCCATCTCCTTTCTCTGCGGTCGCTGGGCTCTAGCAGCTTTGCTGTGGCGCGGCAAAGCATCTGTCCCTGGGTTTGGGTTGCCCCTCTGCCGACGGGTAGATAGTAACTTGAGATGCCACACCCACCGAGGCGATCGCGGTAGAATATGAGCGCAAAACACCGCTAGAGCGGGGCAAGAGGTTCCTGCATTGGCGCGGTGTGGCTGCTGATCTGCGGCAGCCCATCGCCCGACACCTAGCTTTTGAAGTTTCTACGGCAGCAAAGCTATGTACCCTGACGATCTTTCTCAAACGTTGCAAAAAGGGTTTCGTGTCACCCTTGGGGCCACGGCTTCTCTAATTGAGGCCATTCAAGATCCCGATCACTCTGGCCAAAAATTTTCTGAGCTGGGCACCGACGTCAACCGCCTGACCGAGGAGCTGGAGATCAAAGGCGAACTCACCGAGCGTGAAGCCCGGCAGTTTGTCGATTCTCTCCTCAGCCAAATGCCCAACCCGTTTACCGATGCCAGCCCCGAGCCCAGGGCCACTACCATCACCACCGTCGCTAGCCCCGTGGTTAACACCTCAGTGCAGAACGACCTGGAGGCCTTGACCCAGGAACTGGCCGCCATTCGGCTGGAAATCGAGCTGCTTAAGGGCCAGGTATAGACTGAGACTTGGCTTTGGCGATCCCCTGCCCATCGTTGGATGGGCGGGGGTTATTTTTTGTCCCCATCAGCTCGATGCTCCTGCCGAGGCGGCTACCGGAGTTGGCTTTTCGATAAAACGTGGCGGTAGAAAAAAATTCTACAAATCCCCATAATTAAGACAGAACACCGTGAAAAGCTGCCATTGGCCAGGGTAGGCAGGCAGGATGCACAGGCAGGATAGATAGGCCGGCATGACAGACAGTTCAGAGTTAACGCCGAATGATGGAGCGATCGCAGCTGAGGCCAAGCCGCTGCAGACCGAGCGCGAGGTCTATTTTATCAGCGGCCTGGGGGCAGACTGGCGGGTGTTTCAGCGCCTGACCCTAGAGGGGTACCATCCAGTACATATCTTGTGGGAGCGGCCCCAGCGCCGGGAGTCGATCGATCAGTATGCCAAGCGGCTGCTAGAGCAGGTGACGACAGAATCTCCCATTTTGGTGGGGCTTTCCTTTGGTGGGCTGATGGCGGTGGAGATGGCCAAACAGTGCAACCCCACCCAGGTGATTGTGATTTCAAGCGCCGTGACCCAAGCTCAAATTCCGGCCTATTTTAGGGTGTTTCGCTGGCTGCCAATCCAGCTGGTGGTGCCCTTTAAGCAGCTGCTGTGGGCCGTCTATGGCCTGCTGACCTGGTTGTTTGATCTCAAAGACCCAGAAGATTGCTCGCTGTTTAAGCAGGTTTTAGTCGATACTGACCCCTGGTTTCTCAAGTGGGCCATCAACCAAGTGGTGGGCTGGCGTAACTCACAGGTGCCCGATCACCTGGTGCAAATCCATGGAGCGCGCGATCGCATCTTTCCCTTTGGGCATCGCAGCGCCGATATTGTGGTGCCCGAGGGGGGCCACCTGATGGTGCTAACACGGGCGCAGGAACTGTCTCAGCTCTTGATGGAGACCTTGCAAATCAACCCGGTGTCATCCTAGTACTCGGCCCAGCCCCAGATCATAGACCTGCATTAGAGGTTCGTAGTGTACGGTGTACGGGCTAAGGCAGGCCGTACACCGTACACCTGATACCAAATTCCGAATCGTGCCACCCCGATCCCAAACAGGCGGCTTGCGTAGGGGCAAACGGTGTTTGCCCAGCCCAATCGGGGCGAGCCAAGGTGGATTCAGTATGAGACCTAAGTCCTAGGCTGACCCCAACGGCGTCGCCGGAAACGCGGACGGTCGGGGCGGTGGAGAGGGGAGAGAGGCCATCAGCTGACCCAGGGCAGCGGCGCATTCTGCGGCGTCAATGCCCAGGGGGGTGGGGGCAGCGGTGATCTCTGCCTGCTTACCACCGGGCAGCCGCCGCAGCCAGTTTTGCGTCAGCTGGTGGGTGAGGGGGTCGGCAGGGGTCGGCTCTAGCACCAGGGCTGGCACGCCAATCTGCTCTAGCCGCTGCTGAAGCAGTTCCCCGTCAATGGCGGCGGCGCGGCGCTGAAACAGAATTTTGCAGGCGGCGGGGGCCTGGCGCAGGCACTGACTGCGATCGCGCAGCGCCTTGGCCCAGGGGCTTTGGCCCAGCCAGGGCAGCACCAGGGGCAGGGGCGACCAGGGGGCCACCAGCCAGCGATCGCGTCGCCAGCGACCCTGCAGCTGAGGATCGATCACCCCCTCGGGGGCAATCACGGCCAGGCTCTGCACCTGGTCGGGGTAGGTGAGGGCATACTGGGCCGCCACCCAGGCCCCGAGGGAGTGGGCCACCAGCCGACAGCGGTTGATCCGCAGGGCAAGTAGCAGGCTGTGCAGACACTCCACCTGGAGGGCAATGGAGTAGGGGGTTTGGTCGGCCCGAAATGATTCGCCAAAGCCCAGGAGGTCGGGGGCCAGGCAGTGGTGGGTCGTGCCCAGGTGCTGCATTAGCGGCAGCCACTGGGTGCTCTCGTGCCAAGATCCGTGGAGCAACACCACCGTTTCGCCCCCAGGCTTGCCTTTTTCGTGCCAAAACACGCTCCCCAGGGGGAGTTTCATGCGGCCAGTGCGCAGGGGCATCTCAGCGGGTAAGGGCATAGGGACTTTGGGTGGTAGATGGCAGGTGGTTGGGAGCAGTATCCCCCCAGGCAAACTCCCCGGGGCAAACCCCCAGAGCCAAATCCAGCAGGTTTACCCAAGAGCTTAGGCTAAAACCGTTTCACCTTTAAAGAAATCTTGCAGGTGCTGACGGTGGTCGTGGGAGAGGTGATCCCAGGGTAGGTCATCGGGGCGAAAAGCCTGAACCGCTGACACTTCGCGGGGGTCGGCGGGGTAGGGCTGGCCCGCCACCCTCACCGCCACCGTGATACACACCGAATGGAAGCGGGGGTCGCGCCGGGGCTGAGAGTAGACCCCCACCAGGCGGTCTAGCTCCAGGGTCTCTAGCCCCGCTTCTTCTTTAAGTTCGCGCGCGGCGGCGGTGATCACATCTTCGCCCCAGTCGACAATGCCGCCGGGCAGGCTCCACAGACCATTGTCGCGGCGGCGCACCAGCACCACCCGACCATCGGCCAGCAGGGGAATCACGCAGGTACCCAGAATCGGTCGGCGCAGCAGCAGCCCTAATAGGGTGCGCAGGGCATGGGTAAAGTAGGCCATGGGCTAGAGGGTTCCCAGGTCGGCCAGCACCGTGTCGGCGTGGGTTTCGGCCTTGACCTTGAGGTAGATTTTCTCCAGGTTGCCGTCGGGGCCAATGATAAAAGTGCTGCGGGTGATCCCCAGATATTCTTTGCCCATAAACTTCTTCAGGCCATAGACCCCAAAGCGGCTGGCTACCTCACCCCCTTCGTCAACCAGCAGCGGAAAGGGCAGGCTGAACTTGTCGATAAATTTGGTGTGAGACTTGGCATTGTCGGTGCTGACCCCCAGCACTACGACATCTTGGCCCTGGTAGTCGGCGTAGCGATCGCGAAACCCGCAGGCCTCTTTGGTGCAGCCGGGGGTGTTGTCGCGGGGGTAAAAATACAGCACCACCCGCTGGCCTTTGAGATCGGCCAGGCGGTAAATCTGGCCGGTGGCATCGGGCAGGCTAAAGTCGGGGGCGGGGTCGCCAACGGAGAGGGGCATAGGCGGGTATCGCAAATAACGGAACAGCGTGCCATCGCCCATTGTATAGCTCTGGGTATGGCGCTGGGTATGACCTGCCCCCAGGCCCTGGCGGCGATTATTCGGCTCGCCGGTGAATGTGGAACATGGAGGACTGATCGGTGGGTAGCAGCAGCAGGTCGCTGATATTGACGTGGGCCGGGCGGGTGATGGCAAAGAGAATCACGTCGGCTACGTCATCGCCGGTCAGGGGCGTCATCCCCTGATAGACCCCCTTGGCGCGATCGGCGTCGCCACCAAAGCGCACAACGCTAAACTCGGTTTCGACTAGGCCAGGGTCGATGTTGGTGACTCGCACCGGAGTGCCCAGCAGATCGAGTTTGAGCCCCTCTGAGATCGATTTGACCGCCGCCTTGGTGGCGCAGTAGACACTGCCGCCGGGGTAGGTCTGCCGCCCGGCGATTGACCCGACATTGACCACATGGCCCCGGCCCCGCGCCACCATGCCCGGCACCACGGCCCGAGTCACGTAGAGCAGCCCCTTGATATTGGTATCGATCATTGCCTCCCAGTCGTCGAGGGGGGCTTCGTACTGTTTGTCTAGCCCTCGGCTGAGCCCGGCGTTGTTGATCAAAATGTCAATGGTTTGCCAGTCTGGAGGCAGGCCTGCGATCGCAGCGCTGACCGCCTCCGGCTGGCGCACATCGAGCACCAGGGGCAACACCTCCACCGGGTGCTGCCCCTGGAGATCTGCAGCTAGGGTCTGGAGGGGGTCTAAGCGGCGGGCAGCCAAGATCAGCCGCGCCCCGGTGGGGGCCAAATAGCGGGCGCAGGCGGCCCCAATGCCGCTGCTGGCCCCGGTGATCAAGACGGTTTGGTGGGCAAGGGCAAAGGGTGTGGGCGCAGAGGTCATGGCGTTTCTGGAGACGTTTCTGGGGACGTTTCTGGGGCTGGATTTTTTACGCTGGCGTCGATGTCGTCTAGGGTTTTGAGCACTAGCCGCTTGGCCTCTAGCTCCCAGCCCCACTTTTGCACCTGAAACGCCAGATAAAAACCCACGCCCGTGGCGATTAAATCTAGCGGCTGCTGCCACGAAATGCCCAGCAGCAGCCCCAGCCCGCCAATTCCCCAGAAGGGCAGCGCCACCGTCTGGCGGTTTTCTTCGACCAGCTTGGCCACAAAGTTGTCGGGAATGCTGGCCGCCACTGCTTCTCGCACTGCCCCCTGCTTGGGGTAGGGCACCGCAAAGCTAAACTTGCGGCGCAGTTTTTCAATCTTGCGGGCGTCGGTGCTGTATTCCGTCAGCTCGTCTTCCGCCATGCGAATGAGCTGCTCAGCTATGGTCATAGGGGACTTGTCCGAATGAGGTTAACGAGGGGGGTGGCAGAGGCTTTAGCGTTTAGAGGCAGTTGTCCTAAGAGCCCACTGTGGGGTCATTATCTCACTGTATTGCCCCCTGCAAAAGCCAGGCGTTTCTGCGGGCAGACAGCGCAAGTGGTCAATCCAGTGTCACCTTTGGCGGGGGTCAGTCGTCTTTGCCCAAGGCCCCTGGGGCCCCGGCCAGGGTGCGTTGTGGCGAGCAGGTGAGGATCATAATCACCAGCGTGAGAATATAGGGCGCGGCATTGAACAGGTAGCGATAGGAATCGATGCCCACCGACTGAAACGCTGGCCCTAGGGCCTGGGCACCGCCAAATAGCAGCGAGGCCCACAGGCACTGCCAGGGCTGCCAGCGGGCAAAGATCACCAGCGCCACCGCCATCAATCCCTGGCCGCTGGAGATCCGCTCCGTCCAGACGCCGGGGAAGAACAGCGATAGGCTGGCTCCGCCAATGCCCGCCAAACAGCTGCCCCCGACAATACTGGCCATCCGCACCCAAAAAATGGAAATGCCCATGGCCAGGGCGGCATCGGGGCTGTCGCCCACCGCCCGCACGTACAGCCCCCAGCGAGTCGACTTAAAAAACCAGCTCATCAGCGGTACGATTGCCACCCCGAGCAAAAACAGCGGGCTAATTTGCAGCGCCGACTGCACCTGGGGCAGGCTGCTCCAGCCCCCCGCTGGGAGAGTTGGCAACGGCGGAGCCTGGGGCTGAATAAAGGGCTTGCCAAAGAAGTTGGCCAGACCGCTGCCAAAGATGATCATGGCGATGCCCACCGCCACATCGTTGACCCGGGGCTGCTGCGATAGCCAGCCGTGGATTGCCCCCAGCCCCATGCCCGCCACCCCCGCCGCCAGCACCCCCAGCCAGGGGGCCAGGGCCGGGCCGACTACACCCGCACTCAAGTAGGAAATGGCGTAGGCGCTCATTGCCCCCATCAGCAGGGTGCCCTCTAGGCCCAGGTTGATTTTGCCGCTTTTCTCGGTTAGACACTCCCCCAGGCTGACCAGCAAAAAGGGCACGCTGCCCCGCAGGGTGCCGGCCAAAATGCCCAGGGGTACGCCCCACCAGCCCAGTGCTTCGGTTGCCATTGATAATTTTTATATAAGGGTCAGGGTTGGGTTAGGGCGCACTGCTGTGCGCCCGTACAGGGGCTCAGACAGAGGGGTCGGCTTGCTCTTGGAAAATGGCGAAGCGGCCATAGAGCGACTCGCTGTAGAGCACGCAGAGAAACACAATGCCCTGGAAGACCAGCACCGTGGCGTCGGGCAGATCGTGGGCGCGCTGCAAAATGCCGCCGCTGGCCAAAATGCCGCCCAGCAGCACCGACACCAGCACCGTGGCCAGGGGGTTGTGGCGGGCGACAAAGGCCACCAAAATTCCGGCGTAGCCGTAGCTCGACACAATTGATTCGTTGAGCCGCCTCTGCACCGCCGCCACCTCGACCATACCCGCCAGCCCAGCGCAGGACCCGGCTAGAAAACATACCGCCAGGGTGAGCTGGCCCACGGGCAGCCCGGCGATGCGGGCGGCGCGCACGTTGCCCCCGGCGGTGCGGGCGGCAAAGCCAAAGGTGGTGCGCTGAATCAAAATGTAGGCCACCGCCGAGGCCACCAGGCCGTAGACCAGGCCCCAGTGGATGCGGGTGGTGGGCAGGGTGCCGAGCCAGGCCGAGGGGTCAATCTCAAAGCTGGAGGGCTTGCTAACAAAGGCGGGGTCGCGCAGGGGGCCTTGCACCAGGTGGTTGAGCAGGGCGATCGCCACATAGTTGAGCAGCAAACTGCTGATGGTTTCGTTGACCCCTCGGTAGTGGCGCAGCGCCCCCGCCGCCATGATCCACAGACCCCCGGCGACCAGGCTGGCCAGGGCCATCGCCAGCAGCACTGTGTTGCCGGGTAGGCTGCCCCCCAGGGCGAGCCCCGTCAGCACCGCCGCCAGGCCGCCAATCACCAGCGCCCCCTCGTTGCCGATAATCACCAGCCCCAGCCGGGCAGGCAGCGCCGTGCACAGGGCCGTGAGCATGAGGGGCGAAGCGCGAATTAGCGTATTTTGCCAGGCGCTCCAGCTGCCAAAGGCGGCGCGGTAGATTGACCCATACACCCCCAGGGGGTTAGCCCCCGCCAAAGCACAAAACAGACCAAAGATCACCAGCGCTGCCAGCATCGCCCCCACGGGCAATGCGACCGACTCTAGCGATGGCCGCAGCGATCGCGGGGCAAATCGCCGCCAGGATGTTGTCAACGCCATGGTGATGCCCCCGCTAGATAGACCCGATTACACCCTCAACAAAGTAGTCCATTTTCTCTAGCTCAACGTCGTCGATTTTAAGCTGGGCGTTGGCCCCCAGCACCTCTGAGCCGGTGTTGGTCATCAGCGGCCCTTCGTAGATCACCAGCTCCCCAGATTTAATCGCCGCTGCGGCGGCATCGGCGTCGGCCTTAGCCTCTTCGCTGACGGCGGGGCCGTAGGGCGACAGCCTACAGAAGTTGTCGGCCAGCCCGCCCCTGAGAATGTGGGGAATACCTCCATCCATCAGCGTTTTGCCGGCCATGATGTCCTGGGCCAGGGCCGTATAGATGCTCGACCAGTCCCACTCGGCCCCGGTGAGGTAGCCCTGGGGGGCCAGGGGGCTCTGGTCGGCGTGGTAGCCGGAGGTAAAGAGGCCGCGCCGCTCGGCGGTTTCGATCACTACCTTGGGGCTGTCGACGTGGCAGGTGATTACCTCAATGCCCTGGTCGGCCATGCTGTTGGTGGCCTCGGCCTCTTTGACTGGCATCGACCAGTCGCCGGTAAAGATCACCTGGGTCGTGGCGGCTGGGTTGACCGACCTGGCCCCCAGGGTAAAGCTGTTGACGTTGCGCAGCAGCTGCGGAATCGGCTTGGCTGCTACAAAGCCCAGCCTGCCCGTTGGGCTCATGTGGCCCGCCACTACCCCTGCCACATACTGGGCCTCGTCGATGTAGCCGAAGTAGCTGCCCACGTTGGGCGGGTGTACGCCCTCCTGGTAGAGCCCCCCAGCGTGGAAAAACTGGACCTCGGGAAACTCTGTCGCCAGGGTCAAAATGTGGGGGTCAAAGTAGCCAAAGGAGGTGGGAAACAGCACCGAGGCTCCGTCGATTTCGATCATGCTGCGCATGGTTTCGGCCACGGCGGTGGTCTCGGGCACGCTGGCTTCTTCGATCAGGCGAATGCCGGGCACGTTGGCGACCATGGCGGCGGCCCCCTCGGCGTGGGCCTGGTTATAGCCAAAGTCGTCTCTTGGGCCGACGTAGATAAAGCCCACCACGACTTCTTCGGCCCCGCCGCTGGCTGCGCCGCCGCCGTTGCTGGGCGACTGGGCACAGCCGGTACTTAGCTTACCCGTGAGCCCAAAGGCAGAGGTGGCTAGCAGCCCCCGCATGACCTGCCGACGCGATAGGCGAAAAGAACGGTTGCGATCGCTCATTATGTCAATAACTCTCTCAAATACGGTGGCAAAACCCCAGCTCAAACGCAAATCGCTCCTGATCTCTAGCGGGAGCCCCGAGCGGGAGTCCCGAGCGGGAGCGATGTGCCAACGGCTGACTATGGCTTTTGTAGTACTCCCTAAGAATTGGCAAAAGTCACAGCAGCAGTTGTGTCAAAAAAGACAGTTCCCCAGTTTTCTGGGGAAACTGTTGTGCCGTATTCTAGCCCAGCCAAAACCCCTCGGACAGCGGCAACTGTCCGAGGGGTAGGCGGTGAATGATGGCGACTATTGCCCGGATGCAGCCCTAGAGGTGCTGCTCAAGCAGTTCTGCGATCGCCCGGTGCTCGACCGGCGGCATCAGCGGAAACTGCTGGCGGGCGTCGGTGATCAGCCAGTCGAGGGCAGCGGCCTTCATGTCGATTGACGCGCCGGTTTTATCGACGCAGTAGCGGCCAAACACCAGTTTGTCAACCAGGCGCACGCCGGGGCCAATGCGCGAATATTCAAAGATCACGCTCTTGTCGACAATTGCCCCGCTGCAGATCGAGCAGTTGTTGCCAATGGCGCTGGGGCCAATGATGGTGGCTCCGTCTTCAATGTGGGTCATGCCGCCGATGTAGACCGGCCCCTCGATATTCACCTTGTCCCAGTTGGCCTTGACATTGAGGCCCGCATAGACGCCGGGGCGAATCTCTTCACCAGGGATATCGACCAGGTTGACCACCCCGGTGAGCACGTCTTGAATGGCCCGCCAGTAGTCGGGCACCTTGCCAATATCGACCCACTCAAACTCCATGGGAATGCCGTAGAAGGGGGCGTTGGCGGCCACCAGCTTGGGCATCAGGTCGCCACCAATGTCAAAGGAGACCCCAGAGGGAATGTAGTTAAACACCTCTGGCTCAAAAATGTAGATACCGGTGTTGATCTCAGTGCTGAGGGCCTCTTCCACCGTGGGCTTTTCTTGGAAAGACTTGACCCGGCCTTCGTCGTCGGTGACCACCACCCCGTAGCTGGGCACCTGTTTGAGGGGCACGGTTTTGGTCACGATAGTGGCGATCGAGCCTTTCTCGCGGTGGCGGCGCACGGCCTCGGTCAAGTCGAGGTTGATCAGCGCGTCGCCGCAGAGTACTACAAAGGTGTCGTCAAAAAAGGGCGAAAAGTCTTGGATCTTGCGCATGCCCCCGGCTGACCCAATGGCGTCGCCCACCAGTTCGCCGTCTTCTTCGATGCGGCCCTCAAAGGAGTAGGCGATCTCGACGCCGAAGCGCTGACCGTCGCGGAAGTAGCCCTCGATCTCGTTGGCTAGGTGGCTGACGTTGACCATAATCTGGTCAAAGCCGTGCTGGCGCAGCAGCTCTAGCAAAAACTCCATCACCGGCTTCTGCATGATGGGAATCATGGGTTTGGGAATGGTGTACGTGATCGGCCGAACACGAGTACCTTTGCCAGCAGCCAGGATCATGGCTTTCATAGAAATATAGTCCTTTAATTTGCGAGAAATAAATGGTGAGAAATAGGCGATAGCAGAGCAGTTTTATGTATTGAGCCGTGGTTGAACCGTTGAGCCCTAGCTAGGTCGGAGATATTGCCACCGGAGGCAGCCGCACCCAGCCATGCTAGCAGTGCCCCAGATAAAGCCAAGGGTGAATCGCGAGCCTTCAAGGAGTTCTCACACTTTCTTTAAAGTAGCCTGGCCGCTGGGTGAGCGGTAGACGGCGCGCCGGGATATTTATAGTGAAGCTTGGTCAACGGGTTTAGCCTGGATTATGCATGACCTTTGGGAAATGCCCGTTATTGCCCTGAGCATGACTCTGGGATGGTGCATCGCTGCGCGGATGCACCCTACGGTTTTCATATTGCCAATGGCCAAACCTGGGGTACCCAGAGCATTGCAGCTAAAAACTACCCCGGTGACAGAGGGGCAGCCAGGCTCTAAGACAGCTCAGTCGGGCAGCATAAATGCTGGCAACTCAGCCTCTGTGGCGGTAATGGGGGCACGGCTGAGGTTTCTCACCCGCAGGTCGCCGTAGAAAGTATCTTGGGCCATTTCGACCTTTGACTGGGCCGAGAGAAACAGCAGGCCCCAAAAGACGCCTACTTTCTCATGTACGGCCTCGGCGTGGGGCGACTCAAACTCGTGGGCATCTTCTAAATCAGCGGGTTTAAAGTTGGGCCATTGGTCGATCAAATGCTCAAAATCAATCCACAGTAGATCCTCGTCGAGCTGATCCCAGTACTGGTCGAGAAAGGCCTCTAGGGCAGCGGCGATTTCGGAGAGGTTTTCTTGGTGGGCCAGCTGGGCGATCGCCCGCACCGCCTGGCGCTGGGGCTGGGGCCTGGCCCGTCGCGCCCGAAGGCGCGGCTGGTGGTCGGCCATCACCGTGGCCATGGTTTCGAGCTGCTGAATCAGCTCGTGCAGGGTGACCTGCCGCCGCTGGGGAATTGGGGCCACGGCGCGGCGGTGCAGGTGTCGCTCTAGGTTGCGGGGCAGGGGTGCTAGCTCAGCCACCTCATCTTCCCAGGCTTCTTCGGGGTGGGCTTCGGCCTGGGCCTCGGCCTCGGCCCGCACCATGGTGTCGGCCTTGAGCAGCACCAGCATGGAGGCGTAGAGAAACCCCTGACCTGACTCGGAGAGGTTGGCCTCGTAGGGGGTGCGGCCCTGGCTGGCTAGGGCCTCGGCCTGGGTCTTGAGCAACGACAAAAAGCGATCAATTACGTCGATCACTTTCACATCCCACGGGTCGATCTCGCCTTGGTCGGCCAGGTCGATGAGAAATGCGATCGCAGTTTGAGCCAGGGATGACGACATAGGGGAATGCGGGAATTGGCCCTATAGTAACGAACTATCCCCATTTCAATCGCCATGCTTTAGCCCACCCTACTGGGCTAAGGCCCCGCCCTCATCGACCTTGGCGGCGGGCAGCAGCAGGCTTTGCTCTTCTAGTTCCACCTGGTAGCGCTGCACATCTTGCTCTAGCTGCTGAATCCGCACCTCTCGCTGCTCCATCTGTTTGCCAAAGGTCACATAGCCCTGCACCTGAGCCCACACGCTAAACACCCAGGCAAACACCGCCCCAATGCCCATGGCTACAATCAGCTCCACACAGAGGGGGGCTTCTACATCTACACCGGGGGCAAGGTGGATAATCACCGGCTCGGTATTCTCAATGCCAAATAGCACCAGGGCTAGGGCAATCACAAAAATAACGACAAAATTGATCTGTCTCATGGCTCTGGGCCTCCCACCGCTAGGTCAAATCGCTAGGTCAATACTAAGCCCAGCTCCGGCTCTGCGGCTCTGCGGCTGGCTGGCCGGTAGAGTTTCAGGGCTGGACTTAGCTAAGAACAATTTAAGCAGGCAGACTTTAACTTTGGCGAAAGGTTTTTCGGCAGGGCCGAGTTTAGGGCTTGGGTGTCGGGTTTTAGGCTTCGGGATTGCCGTCTGGGGCCATCAGTGACACCAGGGGCACCGCCAAGATCAGGTGGTCTGCTGGGTGGCCGCCTGGTAGCGCCGATTGATCTCAGGCCAGTTGACTACGTTCCACCAGTTTTCTAGGTACTCGCCGCGCTCGTTTTGGTAGCGCAGGTAGTAGGCGTGCTCCCACACGTCGTTGCCCATGATCGGGTACTGCCCCTCCATGATCGGGCTGTCTTGGTTGGGGGTGTCAACAATGTCGAGGTCGCCGTCGCCGGTGCTTACTAGCCAGACCCAGCCGCTGCCAAAGCGATCGCGACCGGCTTGATTAAACTGGCTCTGAAACTCGTCAAAGCTGCCAAAGGTTTGCTCGATCGCCTGGGCAATCTCGCCCGTGGGCTGGCCACCGCCCTCGGGGCTCATAATTTGCCAAAAAATAGTGTGATTGAGGTGACCGCCCCCGTTGTTGCGCACCGTGGTGCGAATGTCGTCAGGGATGGCGTCGAGATCGCTGAGCAGCGCCTCAACGCTCTGGCCCTGCAGGTCGGGGTAGGCTTCTAGGGCCTCGTTGAGGTTGTCTACGTAGGCGGCGTGGTGGCGATCATGGTGTAGCTCCATGGTCTCGGCATCGATCACCGCCTCTAGGGCGGCGTAGCCGTAGGGCAGCGGCGGCAGTTCCGCCGGGGTGGCCAGCAGGCGATCGGGGTAAGCCACGGGCGTCACCTGGTTTGCTATCGGCTGTCCGGGGGCCGCCCCTGGCGGGGTTTGGGCCTGGGGCACCCCCTGGCAGGCCAGCAGGAGTAGAAAGATCGTTATACCAGACAGCAGGTATCTAAACGGGCGGAGTAAACGTTTCATCAAATTGACCTCGAAATGTTCAGGGAAGGGTCGAATAGTTTTCAGTACTGAACACTTCTTACTGATTACTGAAAATGAGGCCAGAGAATTGCCCCAATCGCAACCCAGCGCAGGTCATAGAGACAACTAAGCGGAGGTGCTAGACAGCTGGCTCAGGACAGGAGAAAAACTGAGGCGCTACCTCAACCGACCTCTCTCAGAGCTAGCTGTCGGCGATCTAAATAGCCCTAGCAGCGGAGCTAGGGCTAGACCCACCACAAAGCCGCCTGCGTGGGCCCAGTAGGCAATGCCGCCGGTGTTGACGCTGGTGGAGGCTTGCAGGCTAGCTATCCCATAGAGGGCCTGCTGAAAAAACCAGAACCCCAGAAAGAAGATGGCGGGAATCCGAAAGGTGGTGATGAAAATGCCTAGGGGAACCAGGGTCAAAATGCGGGTCTTGGGGAAGCGCAAAATGTAGGCTCCGAGGACACCTGCGATCGCACCACTGGCCCCTACCATCGGAATGTCAGACTGCATCGAGAGCGCCCACTGGGCCAGCCCCGCTAAAGCCCCGCAGGTCAGGTAAAAAAACAAAAACGATGCCCGCCCCAGTTTCTCTTCAATATTGTTGCCAAACACCCAGAGAAACAGCATGTTGCCGCCCAAATGTAGAAACCCCCCGTGGAGAAACTGAGACGTAATTAGGGTTAACAACTGTGCCCCAATGACCAACGCACTGCCACTCTGAAAGCTGGCGGTGAGCTGGCTAGGAACGATCGCAAAGGTTTGAAAAAATGCCTGAAGCTGGTCTGGCGACAGCGTCAATGCGTAGATAAACACCAAAACATTGATAGCAATCAACCCATAGTTGACCCACGGAGTAATCTTGGTTGGATTGTTATCATGGAGTGGAACCACAGCTATTTCTCTAAAATGAGGGTGTGTAGGGCCGAGCCCTAAAGCCTGACGGGTGACCAACTGCATCGAGTGGCCTAGAAGCCATTGGTCAAGGCTGCCGCAAGCAACCTATAGCGATTATCATTCGGATGCGATACAGTCTAATTGTCAGAGTCTCTGATCTTCAAGGCTTTCCTCACTTGAGGTGTACCTCATGCGTTCAGGAACCGCTATATCTAGAGTGGCGACCATTCTCGCTAGGTTGGCCGCCGCTACTTGACGAATCTTTAATAATTATTGACGACTTGAGGCCAGTCGAAACTCTCTCCAAAGCCATAGATGATCGACACGACAATCCAGGGCTTCTAGCCAATTAGCCAACTCATGGTTGCTGTTGTGCAGTAGAGAATAGGTCTGATCGTCTTGCGCCAGGGTGAGATTAGTGTTGGGGTTATGGACATGTTCCTCAGCGGGCTGTTGATCTATACGGGCCTGGAGAGAGGCTATGAGCTGATTGGCCTTGGCCACTGATATATCAAAGCTCAAAAAACGCACTCCCTGGGGCTCTATTACCGCTCGCAATTGCCTCAGAGACTCTATCTCTCCCCAGCCAATGGCCCCAGGAGTAGGCCACAGCAGGGCCCTGGCTGCATGGTAGAGACTTTGCCGATTGAGGGCGTAGTAATCCCAGTCGCCAAAACCATACTGCACCCAGCGATTGCCCAGGGGCAGCACCAGACGGGCATGCAGGCCAGATTCGATCACATGTACCGTCACCGGGTTAGAGGGCGCAACCGGAGGCATGATGGTCGCAGGCACCGTTAGCCAGGTCAGCGCCAGCGCCATCACTAGCCCTAGGGTTAAGTAAACTAACCGATGCCGCTTCATAGCAGAGCTTCATAGAAGACAACTTTACAGGCGATCCATGATCTACCTTATAAGCGATCCATGATTTGGGTGCGTCCTACTGTTATCAGCTGGCCCTCATCCCCGAAACACCGGTAAGATCTTTTCGCCAAACAGGTCAATAAACGGCTGCTGATCTCGGTTGACGTTGTGCAGCGAGATGGTCTCAAAGCCGAGGTCGATATCTTTTTTCAGCCAGTCGATGTGCTGCTGGGGGGCCGAAGAAATGCGAATGTGTTCGTATAGATCTGGCGATTTGACAAATGTAGCTGCGGCATCAAACTGGTGGGGATGTTTAAGCTCTGACAGCACCGAACTGGCAAAAATATTAGTCCGCCACTGGTCGTAGGCTCCTTGCAGGGCCGCCTCTTCGGTGGGGGCGTAGGAAATTTGCGCCTTGAGGTACATCGGCTTGTGCTCACCACCGCCGCGCCGAAAGGCCTCGACCACTTGCCGCAGCTGGTCGTAGGGATGGGAAATGGTGATGAGACCATCGGCCCAGCCGCCCACCCACTCGGCGGTCTGAGGGGTAATGGCTGCACCCATGATCTGGGGCGGTTTGGCGGGGCGGGTGTAGAGCTTCGCCTCTTCTACACACACCAGTCCGTGGTGGGTGACGGTGTCTCCGGCCCAGAGGGCACGCATGACATCCACGCACTCTTTGAGTCGGGCATTGCGCTCTGCCTTAGCCGGCCATGGCTTGCCGGTAATGGCTTCATTCATCGCCTGTCCGCTGCCCAGGGCTACCCAAAAGCGATCGGGAAACATTTCCCCCAGGGTGGCTGCTGCCTGGGCAATGATGGCGGGGTGATAGCGTTGCCCAGGGGCACAGACGACGCCGAAGGGGAGGGTGGTGGCCTGCATGGCCGCCCCCAGCCAAGCCCAGGCAAAGCCGCTCTGGCCCTGGCGCTCGCTCCAGGGATGAAAGTGATCGGAGCAGGAAATGCCCTGAAAACCAGCCTGTTCTGCCTGTTGAGCGTAGGTCAGCAGCGCGCTGGGAGAAAATTGCTCGTGGGACGCGTGATAACTCAGTTGCACCATAACTGCACCATAATTCACGGCCCTGTGACTAACTTTACGAGTGGGTTGCTAGGTTGCTAGGGTCGAAACCCATCTTCAGTGTTGCAAGAATTTCGGTCTCGACCATCTACCAAACGCAATAGCCTAGGCGATGGAGCCGGTTAAAATCACTCTCACCTCAGACTGATCGCCCCCTAGATTCTCCCTTTTATGGGGATGGGGAAGCAGTCATAACGAGCAGCTGCAACTTTACCTAGGCTGGGCGAAGGGTAAAGCCTCTGCCCTTTGCCCTCTGCCTGCGTATATTAACTAGTCATCCTGGAGGGCGGGAATAGTTCTCTCAGCCACGTCGGGATAAAGCTCAGCCCAATCTTTTACGGCAGCCTTTCTTACGTCTGCCTTAAAGTACTAGTTCATTGAGCTTCAAACCTTGGGGCGAATTGAATTTGCCCAGTTGGTATGACACGAATGCCCTTAGGGATTTTTGATCCGGCCAACGATTTCATTTTCTTCAATGATTTCGTCGAGATTTAGCTTGTCTTTGACTGCCCCAGGTAATGTATTTTTAGTGGTAGTATTGTCTCTCTCAGCGGCTGCCTCAGCCGATACTTCACTTTGCCATTCCCGGCGTTGCTCTCGAATTTGATCTAGCCTCTGCTCAGAAATTGTCGGCGCTTGCCCTTCAAACTCTTTGGCGGCGGCGAAGCGAGATGAGGCCGCCAGGGCGATTAGCGAGTTGGTGGTCAAGGCTGTTGCCGACGGTAGGCTCAATGACCTAGCCTCAGAGAGCATGGGACTGGCTAAAGCAGCGGCTTGAGAAAATCCAAACAGTATCATCACCCCCAACGCCAGCGCTGTCAGATGTTTGGCTAGAGGCTGGGTCACAGTGTTTAACCTGAAGTTTAAACCAAAAGCAAGTTGACGGCTTTTCATGATTTGTTTCCTTCTAAAAACAGCGGTAGATCGCGCCGATAGTCAGGCAGATTTGTCCAGTTAGAGCTTTATTGCCAGAGTAAATAAAGGTGCGCTCTAAATACTCTCAAAGAAAATGATTAATTTGGGCAAAACTTTCTGCCAGATCTTCTGCCAAATACTTCATCTAGACGTAATCTAGCCCTTCTATTAGCTCTGGCGCAGCCTCAGTAGTGTAGGCAAAATTCCAGGGCTAAACGTCTCTCCCAAGGTAGAACCAGTGACTGATTGAGGGCGAGATACTGCTGCTAAAATTCTCTGTCTAAAAGATTTTAGCTCCGGCAAAGCTGCTACTTGGTTGGCCAGCTGAGCTGTGGTCAATCTCTGCCCAACTGCGATCGCAACTATCTCCGATGAGCGATGGGGCTAGAGCAGCTCGTTTGTTAGACCGTTATAAAGGCAACGGTTGAAGGCTCGCTCTAGCTTCCCAGCGGTTGCTGATGGCTCACTAAGGAGGAAGCATATATGGCTTCACAACATCGGCATCGGCGTGCGGTCGGTATTTTCTCGAATCGCCCCACTACCGCCTCTGCCTTGCAAGCGTTGAGCGACTCGGGCTTTAACATGCATCACGTATCGGTGATCGCCAAAGATTCTGATCGACAAAATGCGATCGCAGGCGTCAACGTGATCGACGAAGTTAGCAACCAATCCGACACAGGCGGTGCCGTGGGCGCAGTCACAGGCGGCGTGCTGGGCGGTGTCGCTGGGCTGCTGGTGGGGCTGGGCACGCTGGTTATTCCGGGTATTGGCCCGGCTCTGCTAGCCGGTGAACTGGCTACTGTTTTGTCTACCCTCGCGGGGGGCGCTGCCGGAGCCGTTGCTGGTGGTCTAGTAGGGGCTCTGATTGGCCTGGGCATTCCTGAGCATCGAGCTAGGCGCTACCAAGAACGGGTGGCCCAGGGCCATTACCTGGTCATGCTCAAAGGAACTGAGCCTGAAATTGCCCGCGCCGAGCGCACCCTCCAACAGGCTGGAATTGAAGATTGGGGCCTGTACCACGCTGCCGATGAACTGCCCCAGGTGAGCGATGGGGTTCCCCCCAGTGGGACCCATGGCGGGGTGACCTCTGCCCCTAGCCAACCCTATCCCAATGCCCAGCCCAGTCGGCCCGTTGATGTTAATCAACGCTCGGTTGACCAGACCCAGAGCTACCCCGGTAACGTCGCTCCTCGGCCAGGCGATGTTGCTCCGGTAACGGGGCCGCCCCACGCCTCTAACCCTGTTGTAGAGCCCTAGGGGCATCGAGGGGGCCAAGTTGGCCATGTCCACAGCGCACCGCCGCTGAACTAATTGCACCTGTTGAGGAAAAACCTATGACTATGCTGAAATCCATTCGCCTTGGCGTGATTGCCCTGTGCCTAGGGGTAATTTTATTCACCACTAGCGCCTGCGGCAGCGCTACCCAAACCAGCACCGCTCCCCGGCTAGAGCCGACCTCGGCCTACAGCCAGCTAGAGCGGGGCGACACCGCTAGCGGCGAAAACTACGGGCGGTGGGTGATGCAAACTGCCCGAGGACTGGTGACGGACGCCTTTGTGCGCGACAACAACAAACTCGGCGTGGTGATCTCGCCTGAGATCAAACCTCAGGAGGTCAAGACGTTAGCCCAGTCGCTGGTGCAGGGGTTTCATCAAAAATTCCCCAACCGTGACCTGAGCGTATTGGTGTATGCCCCTGACAAAGAGCTGATTTTAACCGCCAACTACGACGACACCACCCGCCAAGTCGTCTACCAATAGCCAATCAGGCATCACCCCATTTAATCATTAGGAGATTTTTGCCATGACCAGCAGCAAAGACTATAAACGCCAGATCATGAATGACCTGGCCAGCGGCAACGCCGAGAGCATCGACAGCAAAGCTACCCAGCCCGAAAAGGAATACGCCAACTTTGACGATTTTGCCAATCGGTCTTCTCGCGACGAGCGTCGAGAGATGATCGGGCGCGGGTTTCACCCCGACCGGATTGCTCCTAGCCAGATGGAGCCAGAACTGCGCCAGGCGATCGCCAAAATTAAGCCCAAGGAGCGCGACGATGTCGCCCGTGACCTATTTAAGCATCTCAAGGGGCGCGGCCTCAGCGATCGCGATTTAGAAAAGCAGCTGGGTCTGTCTACCCACCACGCCAGCCGCATGAATGAAGATGACGTCACCAAGCTGGCCTCGTTCACCTACCATAGCCACCCCGACATCTTTCAGGATGTGCTGGCCGACCAGCCGACGATTATGAAGTTCTTTAGCAACCCGCTGGTGGGTGCAGCGGTGGGTGCGATCGCAGCCAAGTGGTTGGGCAAGCGGTAGACACTGCTCTAATGAATACTCCCGATTAGGGGCGCAGCGTGCCACGCCCCTACGGGGTTCCTGATGAGGAACCGGGGTTGACCCCATCGGATTTGGAGTCAAGCATTGCCCAGCGAACATGACTCAAAGCAAAAAAAGCAAAAAATGGAGTCAGGCAGACATGCCTGACTCCATTTTTATGGCCGCCTAGCCGAGCAGCTCACGGGTTGGGTGCCCATCAGTGCCCGGTCTGGGCTAAACAATCGCTGGTGTTTGACCAACGGCTGGGGCCTAGTAGCCGCCGCGAGAGAAGCTGTCGCCACCGCCACGACGACCGCCGCCGCCGAAGGAACCGCCGCCACCGCTGCGATCTTCGCGGGGCTTAGCTTTGTTGACTTTGAGGTCGCGTCCCATCCACTCAGCGCCGTCGAGAGCTTCAATGGCAGCGGTTTCTTCAGCATCGGCCGCCATTTCGACAAAACCAAAGCCACGCATGCGGCCGGTTTCGCGATCGGTGGGCAGCTGAACCCGCTTAACAGACCCATACTCTGCAAATACAGAGGTTAGATCTTCGCTGGTAACGTCATAGGACAGGTTGCCTACGTAGATTGACATATGTTCTTGTCTCCAAAAATTAAAGGGTGTGTAGAGCAAAATTTCGGAGAGAAGTCTGTCAATGGAAAAACGGAAAAACTCGTTAGTACTAGAAACAAATGCTGCTAACCGATCTCTATATCTCTGGAGTTACCCTAGCATGTTTGAAAAGGCGGCGTATCGCCAGGGCAAAAAATACTGGCTAAAACTCGATCCCAGGTGGTGCGTCATCGTTCAAAAGCGGCCCTAGGGTGACTCGCACAGGCTTTGTAAAGATTCGTATCTAGGTGTCTCTAGATGCTGATGCAGTTGGGAGATGCATTCTGTATGCCGCAGGTGAGGGCGGCCTGCAGGGGCAATGCCGTGGGAGAATGGGAATTTAGATGAGACCTGATTTATGCCCGCTGCTTATATAGAGAACGAAACCGAGTTTGATGCGCTTTTAAGTGCCGAGACCTTGTTTGTGGTGGACTGCACCGCCGCCTGGTGTGGCCCCTGCAAGCTAGTGGCCCCCCTGATGGATCAGCTGGCCGATGAGTACGGCGATCGGGTTAAGGTATTTAAGCTCGATCTCGACTCCAACCAGGCCGTGGCCAAGCGCTACGGCATTCGCAGCATTCCGGCTGTGATGTTCTTTAACGACGGCGACGTAGCTGAGACCCTGGTGGGGGCTAAAAAATATGACGAATATAGCGCCACCCTGGGCAAGTACTTAGAGCCTTAGGTGACTTCTGGAAAATAGTTTTCCTAATGGTGGGCAGTGCCCACCCTACAGCGGCTACAGTCGCTGGATTGAAGCTGGTATCTTCTTTCCTAGAAACCTCCTGAGGCCTAAGGCTCGGTTGGGCGAGGCCAGTCAGGCCGCTGTTGCGGCGGCCTGTTGGGTTAGAGGCTGTCATCCCAGCCTGCTTTCGCAAACTTTTGCTGTGAGTTTGGGAGTTTACTCCTGAGCGGCTGTGGCCGCAGCCTATAGTTTCTAGGCATTTCAGGAGTTGTTTGATCGCCTTGACAGGGCTGGTATCCTAAGGGCCAAAGATCTAGGCAGAACGTCCACACCCCCGTAGACTGGGGACAGCCGATAACACCAACAGCAGGGCGATATGGAAATTCTTTTTGTGGCGGCAGAAGCGGCACCCTTGGCTAAAGTTGGCGGCATGGGCGATGTGGTGGGTTCGCTGCCTAAGGTGCTGCGCAAGCTGGGGCATGATGTACGTATTTTTATGCCCTACTACGGGTTTTTGCCCGATAAAGTAGACATCCCCGCCGAGCCGGTGTGGCAGGGCACGGCAATGTTCAATGACTTTGCGGTCTACGAGACCACCCTGCCCGAGTCTGATGTACCCGTGTACCTGTTTGGCCACCCCGCCTTCGACCCCCGCAAGGTCTACGGCGGCGATGACGAAGCCTGGCGCTTTACCTTTTTTGCCAACGGTGCCGCCGAGTTTGCCTGGAACTACTGGAAGCCCCAGATCATCCACTGCCACGACTGGCATACGGGCATGATCCCGGTGTGGATGAACCAGTCGCCCGACATCGGCACGGTGTTTACCATTCACAACCTGGCCTACCAGGGGCCGTGGCGGTGGGAGCTAGAGCGCATTACCTGGTGCCCGTGGTATATGCAGGGGCACAACACCATGGCGGCGGCGGTGCAGTTTGCCGATCGGGTCAACACCGTGTCGCCCACCTACGCCGAGCAAATCAAAACCCCGGCCTACGGCGAAGAACTGGAGGGGCTGCTGTCGTTTATTGGCGGCAAGCTGACCGGCGTGCTCAACGGCATCGATGACGAGTCCTATGACCCCGCCACCGATCGGTATATCGCCAAAAACTTCACCGCCGACAGCCTGGCCAACCGCCGCACCAACAAGGTGGCGATTCAAGAAGAGCTGGGTCTAGAGGTCAACTCAAAGGCATTTTTGGTGGGTCTGGTGGGTCGCCTGGTAGAGCAGAAGGGGCTAGATTTAATTCTGCAAATTTTGGATCGGTTTTTGTCGTACACCGACGCGCAGTTTATTTTGCTGGGCACGGGCGATCGCTACTACGAAACCCAGCTGTGGCAGATGGCCAGCCGCTACCGGGGCCGCATGGCCACCTACTTGCTCTACAGCGAGGGCCTGGGCCGCCGCATCTACGCCGGGGCCGATGCCTTTCTCATGCCCTCCCGGTTTGAGCCCTGCGGCATCAGCCAGATGATCGCCATGCGCTACGGCTGCATTCCGGTGGTGCGGCGCACTGGCGGGCTGGTGGATACGGTGCAGCACAACGACCCCGAAAACCAGGCGGGCACTGGCTACTGCTTTGACCGCTATGAGCCACTCGATCTGTTTACCTGTCTGATTCGCGCCTGGGAGGGCTACCGCCACAAAGACGCTTGGCAAGCGCTGCAGCGGCGGGCCATGGGCCAAGACTTTAGCTGGGACAAATCGGCCATTGATTACGTCAAGCTCTACAGCGAAATGCTGGGGCTAGACTATCAAGACCAGCTGCCGCAGCTCCAGTTGGCCAATCCTGCCGACCAGGCAGAGGTTCCCCAGCCTCAGACGCCCTTGACCAGACAGGTGAGATAGATTTAACGCTAGAAGATCATGCTGGAGATCACCCCGGTCTCAGTTAATTTGCGATCGCAGCTCTTGGGGGATGGCTGTCTGTCACCCGTGAGCTTTTCGGGGTTGGCGACTATGGCAAATTAGTTGTTTCTGTGACCTGAGGCATCTATGAGCGACGGTAATGGTTCGGCGGCGGGCAACCTGGTGCCGCCCAGTTCCCTCGATCAAGCTAGTTTGTTGGCCCAGCCCGATCCCTTGGCCCCACCCGAGACGCCCAAGCGTCGCCATATCGTGCTGACCTCTCACCCCAGCCGCAGCGGCCTCAAGGGCGGCCCGGTGCAGTGGGGCCATGGCGACCCGCAGGTGAGGGGGGCGATCGTGGCCACCGTCACCAACCCCAACCACCGCAACGCCATTGGCACCCACTCTGGCTCCTACGCGGTGTACCGGGCCCTGGCGGTGGCCAGTGGGGTGCTCAATCCCGACCACAAGCCCGACTTCACCAATACCGCCCCCACCATTCCCATTGGCCCCCATCCCAGCTGGGCCGACCCGGAAAAAATTGTCTCCCTCGACCCCTTTGGGGCGCTGGTGGGCGAGGTCTACGGGGCTCTATCGCAGGAGGGCATTGACATTCGCCCCTCCATCGCGGTCACCCGCGCCCATATTCAAATGCCCGAGCTGCTGGAGGCGGTGCGCCAGGGGCGCATCACCGAAGACGGCGTGATCGTCAAGCCCGGCGGCGACCTGGTGGTGACCAAGGCGGCGGTGGAGCCGGTGTGGTATCTGCCGGGGGTGGCCCAGCGCCTGGGCGTCAGCGAAGACGACCTGCGCTATGCCCTGTTTGAGCAGACCGGCGGCATGTTTCCGGAGCTGGTGACCCGGCCCGATCTGAAGGTGTTTTTGCCCCCCATTGGCGGCATTACGGTCTATATCATTGGCGATCTGGCGGCGGTCACCGACCCAGATCGCCCCCTGGCGGTGCGGGTTCATGACGAGTGCAACGGATCTGACGTGTTTGGCTCTGATATCTGCACCTGTCGCCCCTACCTGGTACATGGCCTCGAAGAATGCATCGCCACCGCCCAAGCCGGGGGCGCGGGTCTGATTGTCTACTTCCGCAAGGAGGGGCGCGCCCTGGGGGAAGTGACCAAGTTTTTGGTCTACAACGCCCGCAAGCGGCAGGTGGGGGGCGATCGCGCCGACGCCTACTTTGCCCGCACCGAATGCGTCGCCGGGGTGCAGGACGTGCGCTTTCAAGAACTGATGCCCGATGTGCTGCACTGGCTGGGGGTGACCCGCATTGATCGCTTTGTGTCGATGAGCGATATGAAGTACAACGCCATTGTGCGATCGGGCATTGAGATTGTCGAGCGGGTGCCGATCCCCGACGACCTGGTGCCCCCCGACGCGCGGGTGGAGATCGAGGCGAAGAAGGCGGCGGGCTACTACACCGATAAGATCGCGCCGACGGAGGAAGATTTGGCCCAGATTAAAGGGCGGGGGCTGGAGTAGGGATGGTGTTTTTAGGCCGCGATGGGATGGTGGGCGGTGCCCACCCTACGGCAGAGGCGGCGATCGCTTACCTGCAAAGTGCGGGGGCGGTGCGCGATCGCACCCGCGCCCTCTTCACCCTGGCCCAGCAAGATCAGCTCCACCATTTTCGCTACCACCCCGAGGCGCTGCCCGCCGCCGCTGATTACGTCCTCGCGGTGATCCAGCAGCAGTATCCCACTGGCGAGATTCCCTTTCACTCGCGCTGGCGACACTTTGAGGTGGCCGGGCGATCGCGATTAGATCTCCTAGAGCCCAAGCTATCGGCCCTAGACTCGCTAGAGCAGGCCCGGCTCAAGGTCGATCTGGCGATTACCAGCGTGCTGCTAGATGCCGGGGCCGGGAGTCAGTGGCGGTACCTAGAGCCGGGGACTGGGATAGAGTTTCAGCGGTCGGAGGGGCTGGCGATCGCCAGCTTCCACAGCTTCACCGCCGGGCTCTTTTCGAGCCAGCCCGACCAGCCCTGGCAGGCCGATGCCACTGGCCTCACCCAGCTCACGGTCACCCATCTAGGCCAAGCCTTCCAGGTCACAGACGACAATCCATTGTTAGGGCTACAAGGGCGGGTAGCACTGCTGCAAAAGCTCGGCCACACCCTGCACCAGCAGCCCCAGATCTTCGGCATTAATGCTCCCAGACCCGGAAATTTGGTGGATTACTGGCTCCAGCAGGCCACCGATAACCGGCTCTCAGCCACCACCATTCTGCAAACTATCCTGCTGGGCCTCGGCCCCATCTGGCCGGGGCGAGTCGAAGTGGCCGGGGTAAACCTGGGCGACGTGTGGCCCCACCCCCAACTGCCCAACACCAGCCCCGGCAGCAACCTGGTGCCCTTCCACAAACTCTCCCAGTGGCTCACCTACTCACTACTTGAGCCCCTGCAAGATCTTGGCCTTACCATCACCGATCTCGACCAACTCACCGGCCTGGCCGAATACCGCAACGGCGGTCTTTTGGTCGACTGCGGCGTGCTCAGCCTCAAAGATCCCACTGTCCTAGATCAGGCCCACCCCCCCGACTCCCCCCTGATTGTCGAATGGCGTGCCCTCACCCTCTGCCTACTCGATGACCTCGCCACCCACATTCGCCACACCCTCGGGGTAGATGCTGCGGCCCTGCCCCTGGCCAAAATTCTCCAGGGCGGCACCTGGACGGCGGGGCGACAAATTGCGGCGCAGAAGCGGGCGGGCGGCGGGCCACCCATCCAACTGGCCAGCGACGGCACGGTGTTTTGATCAGAGCAGAGGGCAGACACCTGGGTCTGCCCCTACTCACCCACCCATCCAATCAAAATCCAATATCCCCTAGGCCATATCAGGGCAGACACATAGGTCTGCCCCTACCCACCTATCCACCCCTCCACCCCTCACCCATGCCCGAACTTCACCTAATCGACCACCCTCTGATCCAGCACAAGCTCACCCTGATGCGGCGGGCTGAGACCAGCACGGCCAAGTTTCGCACGCTGCTGCGGGAAATCAGTCTGCTGATGGCCTACGAGGTGACGCGCGATCTGCCCCTTAAGCTAGAGACTATTCAAACGCCGATGGCCACGATGGCTGCCCCGGTGCTGGCCCCAGAGAAAAAGCTGGTGGTGGTTTCGATCATGCGGGCCGGGCAGGGCATTCTCGACGGCATTCTCGAACTGATGCCCTCGGCCCGGGTGGGGCACATTGGCCTCTACCGCGACCCCCAGACTCTGCGGGTGATCGAGTACTTTTTTAAGGTGCCGGAGGATCTCTCCGATAGGGATGTGCTGGTGGTAGACCCGATGATCGCCACGGGCAACACGGCGGTGGCGGCGCTGTATCCGCTCAAGCAGGCGCAGCCGCGATCGCTCCGTTTTCTCTGCCTGCTGGCCGCCCCCGAAGGCGTGGCCCACTTTCACCAAGAGCACCCCGACGTGCCCCTCTACGCCGCCGCAGTAGACGAAAAGCTAGACGAGCACGGCTATATTTTGCCGGGGCTGGGGGATGCGGGCGATCGTCTATTTGGTACCAAGTAGCCGCCAAGTAAACCATAAATCTAGGATCGAGCAGATCTAACTCGGGATCTGGATCTGGCTAAGGTTTAGCTAATCGGCAGGAAGCCCCGCGCTCTCCCGAAGGGGAGCGTCGGGATGAGAGCCATGGTGAGCACAAATCTATTCAAGATCTCAATCAATTGCTCTACTCTGATGCCGGTGAAATAACCGCCCACCCTGCCCCTACGGGGCACAGTTGATCGTCGCAGACCCTGAAGCAGTCCTCAGCTTAAAAAAATCAGTGATTGTAGCTATAATTACGCAACTTAAAATGTCAAGAAACCCTAAATCTTTAGTTATTTGAATATTTTCCTCGGGAATATTTTGAGCCCTGCTAATAGAGCTATATGACCCATAGATTTCTATAGATGATCGCTGAATCAATTAGACTGTTTTAATCTAAAATTTCACTTATTCCAATAATTGGCTAAGATAGTCAAACCATGGTGGGCTACCGCTAAAGCGCTCCATTCGTCGTCTAACCAAGGTACGCCGCGACGTTCCACAACGTCGGTTCTAGTAATATTTAGAATTCTTAATATTACTTTTGTTTCACTCAAGACTCCCTCGGAGCTAGGCTTCCAGAGCTTTTGCGGCGAAAAGTATATGCCCTGATGCACTAGTTCACACAACTTAACGCTTCTAAATCATTTGCTCATAATATTCTCCTTAACATTGTTTTAAGGTTTTTGTAAATGCTTTGGTCGAAAGCATTTGAGGTTTTGTCTCCATTTTTTGTGGAGAGCTTTGGTACGGATTTAGGAATCTTCTGGGGGGCGCGATAGGACTTTTGCCTTCGTTTAGCATCCTGCTGTGTTAGCTAGGCAACAGAGTTTTATTCGCAGCCAGTTAAAATGTTTCAATCTCATCGGGAGCGCTAGGTCATCGTCTTGCATTAGCTTCGATGAGCAAACCAATCCAGGTTTGGGTTTGTTGGTTTCAGAGTCTTGAGCGGTCAAGACTGCGTTGCTAAAGTGAATGGTCTGAGTTTGCCCCTAGCCGGGCGCTACCCCCAGGGGTACTGAGATCATCACGGCACCTGCTTCAAGCCTATGGGCTGCCAGCGAATTCTTTTGTAATTCCTCACGTTATTTAAGGGTTAAATGGTTCCTATGGCTAAACAATCTATCCGTCTGCCTGAATCGAACGCAACGACAGCAGTGCCGCTGTCACTTGAGGTGACAGATGTGGCCCCCAGTGCTGAGGCGCAGGTGAAGCAAATTCAGCAGGCGCTGGTCAATAACCTGCGCTGGGTGCAGGGTAAAGACGAGCAATTTGCCACCGCCCACGACTACTACACAGCCCTGGCCCACAGTGTGCGTAACCAGCTGCTGCAAAAGCGCATCCGCACCGCCAAAACCTACTCCCAAGCCCAGGCCAAGGCAGTCTACTATATGTCGGCTGAGTTTCTGATGGGTCGTCAGCTCGGCAACGGCCTGATCAACCTAGGGCTTTATGACACCATGCGCCACGCCCTGGCCGACTGTGGGCTAGATTTGGACGAACTGCTGGAGCGTGAGGCCGAACCGGGCTTGGGCAACGGTGGTCTTGGCCGTCTAGCCGCCTGCTTTATGGACTCGCTCACCACCCTCAACTTGCCCGCGATCGGCTACGGCATTCGCTACGAGTTTGGTATTTTCACCCAGCTTATTCACCAGGGTCACCAGGTTGAGTCCCCCGACAAGTGGCTGATCTACGGCAACCCCTGGGAAATTGCCCGCCCCGACTACCGAGTCGAGATCAAGTTTGGCGGCCACACCGAAGTCTACCAAGACAGCGACGACGACTACCAGGTGCGGTGGGTGCCCAGCCAAACCATCATTGGCATTCCCCACGATGTGCCGGTACCCGGCTATGGCACCGAGAATGTCAACCTGCTGCGCCTCTGGAAGGCCGAGGCTGGCGAAGCCTTTAACCTAGAGGCCTTTAACGCCGGTGACTATTTTGGGGCCGTGGCCAACAAAATGGTCTCCGAGAACATCACCAAAATTCTCTACCCCAACGACGAAACTCGCCAGGGCAAAGAGCTGCGTCTTCAGCAGCAGTATTTCTTTGTGGCCTGCTCGCTGCAAGACATCATTCGCCTGCACCTGCGCGACCATGGCGACCTGACCACCCTGGCTGACTCGGCGGCGATTCAGCTCAACGACACCCACCCGGCCATTGGGGTAGCCGAGCTGATGCGCCTGCTGATCGACGAGCACCACCTGGAGTGGGAGACCGCCTGGCAGATCACCCAGCGCACCTTTGGCTATACCAACCACACCCTCATGCCCGAGGCCCTAGAGCGCTGGTCGGTAGACCTGTTTGGCCAACTGCTGCCCCGCCACCTAGAGCTGATCTACGAGATCAACCACCGCTTTCTCGACCAGGTGAAGCTGCGCTACCCCAACGACCCCGATCGCCTAGAGCGCCTGTCGCTGATCGAAGAAGGCGGTGAGCGCCGGGTGCGGATGGCCAACCTGGCCTGCGTCGGTAGCCACGCCATCAATGGCGTCGCCGCCCTGCACACCGAGCTGCTCAAGCAGGAGGTGCTGCAAGACTTCTACGCCCTGTGGCCCGATAAGTTCACCAACAAGACCAACGGCATTACCCCCCGTCGCTGGCTGTTGCAGTGCAACCCGCGCCTGGCCCAGCTGATCTCTGAGACCATCGGCGATCGCTGGATCACCGACCTCGATCGCCTCCGGGATCTAGAAGCCCACATCGATAGCGAAGAATTTCGCGTCGCCTGGCAGGCCATCAAGCAGGAGAACAAGTGGGCCTTAGCCCGCTACATCCACGACACCGTGGGCATAGAGGTCAACCCCGACTCGATGTTTGACGTGCAGATCAAGCGCATCCACGAGTACAAGCGCCAGTTGATGAATGTGCTGCACGTGATCACCCTCTACAACCGCATGGTGCAAAACCCCGGCGATCACGTCGTGCCCCGCACGGTGATCTTTGGTGGCAAAGCGGCCCCCGGCTACGCCATGGCCAAGCTGGTGATCAAACTGATCAACGCCGTGGCCGATGTGGTCAACAACGACCCGATTGTGGCCGGGCGGTTGAAGGTGGTGTTTTTGCCCAACTACAACGTCTCCCAGGCCCAGCGCCTGTTCCCTGCCTCTGACCTCTCAGAGCAGATCTCAACCGCTGGCATGGAGGCCTCAGGCACCGGCAACATGAAGTTTGCCCTCAACGGGGCACTCACCGTCGGCACCCTCGACGGTGCCAACGTCGAGATCCGCGAAGAGGTCGGAGCCGACAACTTCTTCCTGTTTGGCCTCACCGCCGAACAGGTGACCGCCTGTAAGGCCGTGGGCCACAACCCCTGGTACTACTACGACACCAACCCCGAACTCAAGCGGGTGCTAGATGTGATCGCCTCAGGGCTGTTCTCCCCCGAGCACCCCGATATGTTCCTGCCGATCCTCGACTCGCTGCTGGTGGATGACCCCTATATGGTGATGGCTGACTACGCCGCCTACGTGCAGTGCCAAGAGCATGTCAGCCGCACCTACGAAGACCGCGATCGCTGGGTACGGATGGCGATTCTCAATACCGCCCGAATCGGCAAGTTCTCTGCCGATCGCACCATCGCTGACTACGCCCGCGAGATCTGGAAGGTGAAAGCGGTACCGGTCGCTGGGGAGTAAGCGGGTAGTGGGGTGAGGCGGGCAGGTCGAGTTGTCAGTTTTGAGTTTTAAGCTGTTGCCCCAGAGCTTTAACTCAAAACCCAACCTTCAAACCCCCTCGCCCCATCGGCTTCACTCTTCCTCTGCTGCACCGATCGCCATCATCGCTCGGTGCAAATGCTGGTGAATGCGGGCTAGGTGCTTGCTCACCCGTCGCAGCCAGCGGATAGCTCCCAGGCGGGCAGTGCCGGTGGCCACATCTAGGCTACCGGTAGCAACCTCGGCTAGGGTAGCTTCGCGGTAGGGGCGCACTTTTTTGTGAATCTGGCGCGCAGCCTGGCCGGTCTGATGAGCGGCTTTGTCCCAGCGGTTTAGCGGTAGGTTATGGATGGCCTCGACGATCGCCGACTGTACCCAGGCCCGTTCTTCTGCCAATTCGGCAGTGGCGTTGACCACGGTGGCCCGCTCGGCCTCTTCCTCGCAGCGTTCGAAGAGGCGCTGGAGGTGGTCGAGGCTGTGCACCAGGTTAATCAGGCGATTCCAGTTGGGGTCTTGGTCGGCGGTCAGGTGGATTTGATCGAGATAGGCGGAGGTTTCTTCCATGGCGATTTCTAGCTCGTCTAGGTCGATGCGATGGCCCTCGGGGTCACCCAAAATCGCCCTCAGGTGCCACAGCAGGGCCAGCAGCTCTGACTGAATCGACCCCTGTACCGCGTTGAGTGCCAGGTCGGGCTGTTTGAGCAGCTCATCGCTCAGCCCGTTGGTGTAGGTTGCTCCCTGGCCCGGCAGCAGGCGCATGATCAGACGGGCAAACCTTTGGGTGACCGGCAAAATGGTCAGCACCCCCAATAGATTAGACGAGGTGTGAAACATCACCAGCGCCAGCTCAGCGTCTTCGCTCAGCCATGCTGGGGTCAGCCAATTCAACAGCCAGATATAGGTAGACAACAGACTGAGGGCCAGAGTCGCCGTCCAAACGTTGTAGAGAACGTGGGAGAGGGCCGTACGTTTGGCATTGATCGACCCGCTCAGACTGGCAACAACCGCTTTGACGGTGGTGCCCATGTCCATCCCAATCACCAGGGCCGCCGCCTGCTCAAAACTGATTGCCCCTGCATAGAGCGCCGTCAGTGCCGTAGCCACCCCAGCGCTTGACGACTGGGTGATGACCGTAAAGATTATCCCTAGCCCTACCAGCTGCAGTCGCCCTAAAACTGTATCGGCAGGCAAGCTCTCTGGGCTGATCAGCCCTGTTACCCCGGCCATGGCCGCTTGCAGAGTGGTGATGCCGACAAAAATCAGGCCAAACCCAGCCAGGGCATAGCCCGCGTGAGCCCATTTGCCCTTGGCAAACAGTTTCAAACTCGCCCCGATGAAAATGAAGGGCAAAATTGCTGTCCCCAGCTGAAGCCGAAACCCTAGCAGGGCCACCATCCAGCCGGTGACCGTGGTGCCCACATTGGCCCCAAAGATGATCCCCAGGGAGGCGGTGAAGGTGATCAGTCCGGCGCTGACAAAGCCAATGGTGGCCACAATGGTAGCGCTGGAGGATTGCAAAAAAGCCGTCGTCAGCGCCCCGGTAATGGCCCCGGTCAGCAGCGTGCGGGTAAAGCGCATCAGAACGCTACGCATGGCGTTACCTGCCAGCGATCGCAGTCCTTCGGTCATGACGATCATGCCGAGCAAAAATAGACCCAGGCCACCCGATGCCCTAACCGCAGTTCCAACTATGTCGTCAATGGCCCTCACCTACTGAATTACCCCACGATCCAGTAGTAACAAGGTCTGGTACTTCCCAACGCCCATGATCAAAAAACCCTAGGTTTCTTAATAATGGGCGCTGCTTCACGCTTCTCCCCGCTTGGGCGGCTCCCGCAGCGCTGCCACCAGCAGGCAGATAATGCCGATGTTGATGCAGATATCGGCCACATTAAAAATCGGGAAGCGAATTAGGCGAAAGTCGAGAAAATCAATCACTTCGCCAAACAGCAGACGGTCGATGCCGTTGCCCAGCGCCCCACTGAGAATCAGCCCGTAGCCCACCTCTTCCCAGCGGTTGGGCAGGTGTGCTTTTAGACCCAGGGCAATCAGCCCCAGGCTCACGGCCAGCGACAGCCACCTGAGCCATTGGCCGTTGTTGCTGAATAGACTAAAGGCCGCGCCGCTGTTGGTCACATAGGTGAAGTAAAAGACCCCTGGCCACAGGGCCAGCGAGTCAGGCGGGCTCGTCAGCTCAAAGGTTTGGGCTACCCAAAATTTAGTTAGCTGGTCAAGTACCAGACCGACACTAGCAGCTATCCAAAACCAACGGTTGCGCAATCTCATGGGCTTAGTAAAACAACAGCTGCCGCAGCACCAGCGACAGCACCGCCACCGCACAGACTAACACCAGATGGCCCGGCAGCGGCAAAATCGAGTATCCCAGCAGCAGCTCCCAGTAGGAAGCTGACACGGTCTGTAACCAGCCTAGCAAAGAGGCCAAAGTCAGGTAAATAATGCCCAGCCCGTGGATGATGCCCAGCCCGCTGAGGCTGCTAAAAGCCAGCACTTCTAGCCTGGGCGGATGGCGAAAGGCCAGATAGCCACACACCCACCCGGCGGGCACAAAGCCAATTAAGTAGCCAAAGCCCGGTTCGCGCACGTAGCTCAGCCCGCCCCCCTGGGTGAAAACCGGCAGCTCAAACACCTGAAACAGGGCCAGCCCCAGCACCAGGTAGGCAATTTGCGACAGCGCTGCGGCATTTTTGCCGCCCACGCAGCCAGTCAGCAGCACCGCCCCCACCTGAAAGCTCACCCCGAGGGAAAATATGGCCATGCCCGACTGCCCCCAGCTCCAGGGGGCGCTGAGGCTAAAGGCTTCCATCCAGGTGGCCACAATGGTGAGCACCAGCCCGATTAAGGCCCACAGTAGTTCAAATGGTGCTAGCACCGACGATGTCTTCACCCGTTGACGGCAGAGGAGAATTTAGACATTTAGAGTAGCAGGCTTTGCTAGCCTGGGCACGGGGTAGAAGACAGATCTTCCGGGTTGCCAGAGGGGCTGGAAGCGAGGGATCGGGTAACGCGCTGCACTGGCTGCCTTGAGGGATTTCAGCCCAATCAGGCGACAGCCTGAGTTAAACGGCGAGAGTGCAGCTCAATCTCGCACGTTGCCCCGCAGAGATTTGATCTGGCCCCGTTTAGTTTTGCTGTCAAGGCGTTTTTTCTGGGCGCTGTTTGAGGGTTTGGTGGGTTTGCGTTTTTTGGGGGTGATGGTGACGCTCTTGATCAGGGCTTTAAGGCGATTGAGGGCGTCGATTTTGTTTTGCTCTTGGGTGCGGTGCTGCTGGGCTTTGATGATGACGATGCCCTCTTTGGTGATGCGGCTGTCGCCCAGGTTGAGCAACCGCTCTTTGTACAGGGGCGACAGGGAGGAGGCAGGGATATCAAAGCGCAGGTGAATGGCGGTGGCAACTTTGTTGACGTTTTGACCCCCCGCCCCCTGGGAGCGAACGGCGCTCAGCTCGATCTCGCTGAGGGGAATGGCGGTGCGTTTGGTAACTTGCAGCATAGTCAGGGTGGACGTAACGGGCTTGGTGGTTTGCCTCTAGCGTCAGAGCACTCAAGGCTGCCAACGCGAGGGCGGGTACAGCCTTAAGGCCGGATTCCCATAGGTTTTAAGGAGAGCATCGGTACAGTGCTGCGCTAGTACTTCAAGGCAGAAGTAAGAAGGCAGAAGGCAGAACGGGAAACTCGTGACGAGTAAAGGGTTTCGCCTATCCGAATCGGCGATTTATTTCCGCCTCAGGGCACTAGGTTGCACCCATGGCCAGGGCTTGGGCTGCTTTCCCATCACTATAGCGATTTAGGCTCTGAGAAGCCGATTGTTTTGAGTCACGGGGTGGTGGTGGTGGGCGTCAAAAAGCCAGGTTTTTGGTGTTGTGGCTTGATCGCTTGCTGCCTGGCGTAGAAATCTGGTTTCTACGCCAGGCAGTCTGCTGGTAGGTAGTGAAGAGTGGCACAAGGACTGTCGGCATGGCGGTAGCTTTGGCTACGCTGGGATTAGCTTTGCCCACCGAGGAAATCCCCCGAGGAAACCACTGTGAAACATGCCCTTGCGATCGCTCTTGCACCCCTTTGCTTTGGCCTGATCACCACCATGCCGCTGCCGGGGTTAGAGGGCTGCTCGATGCTGGCTTGGGCGCAGTCTGTCCGGGTCTATGGCAGCCAGGGCAGCAATGGCCGCACCGGCAGATCGGGGCGCGACGGCACGGCAGGGCAGAGCCAGAGCGTAGTGGTAGACGGTACCCCAGCTAGCTTGGTGCTGGCGGGCAGCGACGGCGAAGATGGTGAAAGCGGCGAAAACGGCTATCGGCCCCGCTGCGGTGGCCAACCTCGCAATGTGGCCTATGACCTCCGCGCCCCCGACGGCGGGGCGGGCGGCAGTGGTGGGGCGGGGGGCGGTGGCGGCAACGGCGGCGACTTACGGGTGTATTACAGCGATCGCAGCCATCTGCAACAGCTCTCGGTCGATGCCCGTGGGGGGCGGGCGGGCCGGGGCGGCAGCGGTGGCCGGGGTGCCCTGGGCTGTCGCTGCGACATTCGCCAGTGGACGGTGCAGACCTGTACCGGCACCCCTGGCCAGGCCGATCACAGTTGTCGAAACACCCGCTACACCTGCCGCGATGGCCGCAGTGGTGGCAATGGGGCCTTTGGGCGCGACGGTGCTCTGGGGGTAGACGGGCAGCTGTCGCTGATCAACCAGCTAGAGCCCCTGCAACCCGAAAACCCAGCTATTTCTGTGGGGCTGACTACCTTGGTCAACCAGCCTGCCCGGCTGTCGCGCAATCTGTGGGCCGAGCGGGCGGGGGCCAATGCCCTACTGGCCCCGGGCTCACGGGTTAGAGACACCTACCGCGAATACATTGGTCGAGTCGAAGGCGATGTCAGCCTCGACTGGCAGGCTCCGCGACCCATTGGGGGGTTTGCAGGCGGCAACCTGCGGGCCGAAATTCAGCCTGACGGATCGCTGACGGCGGCGTTTCCCGATGGCCTGTGGGCCAATTACACCAGCCGCCGCCAGGGCGATCAGCTGACGATTGTAGTCACCAATGCGGTGCGGGCCAGCGATGTCACTCGCCTGGCCTGGGGCGGGGTGCAGGGCAGCGGCGCTAACCTCAGCGCAGCGGTGCTAGACCTGGCAGGAGAGGCGGCCTCTCTCAACACCCAGTTTCGCGTCACCCTGCGCACCACCGCTGACGACCCTAGGGGTAGCCGCCTGCCGCGCTACGTCACGGTTTACGACGATGTTTTGCCAGCAGACCTGGTCAGGCTAGAGGGTAACCGCTTTGAGCTGGCCCTGGGGCGGCTGCCCATTGACCGGGGGCCGTTTAGTCGCGGCACCCACGCCCAGCTCGAGATCACGGCGGTGCGATCGCTCGGCAACAACCGCGCTGAGCAGCAGCTATCGTGGCGGGGGCAGTTTTAGCGGGGCGGTGAAGTAAGGGTGAAGGGCCTAGCCTAGCTTTGCGCCAGGTTTAGCTGATCGGTGATGCTTTGAACAATGGCGTCGGGGGATTGATCGACTTCAACCACCAGGCTGTCGTCGGGGGCTTCGAGGGCTTCCATCTGGCTATCTAACAGGGAAGCCGCCATAAAGTGCCCCTGGCGCTGGCCCAGCCGATCCTGAATCAGGGCTAGGGAGCCTCTGAGCAGCACAAATTCGACCCGATCGCGATCGCCGCCAAGCTGCTGGCGGTAGTCGGCCTTGAGGGCTGAGCAGGCAATTACGGCTGCCTGTCGCCGGGCCAGCAAGGTATCAATACATTTCTGGATAGACTCGATCCAGGGGATGCGATCGCGATCATTCAGCGGTTCGCCCCGCTCCATTTTGGCTATATTGTCGGGCGAGTGAAAATCGTCGCCTTCATGGAATGGAATGTCTAGCCGCTGGGCCAACAGCTTGCCGACGGTGGTTTTGCCCACCCCTGAAACACCCATCAAGATTATGATCATGCTAACTATGGCGTTGGTCAATACAGCACCCCACTAGGCCAATCAATGCCTGGCCTGCAGGTTTGTAGGGATGAAATTAGCTGGCCAAAGCCGCTACCGAAATTCGTCATTGGGCAGCTCTGGCTGCGCTTTTTCACCGGTTTTACAGGTTTAATGTATGACTATCTCCCTTGGCCGTCATCTGTCTGGCAGTAGGGCCATTGCCACCCAGCAAGAGTGGCTCGTCACCAACGGCCTGGGCAGCTACGGCTGTGGCACCGTCGCGGGGATGCTGACGCGCCACTACCACGGCCTGCTGGTGGCCGCCCTCAAACCGCCGCTCGATCGCACCCTGCTGGTCACCAAGGTCGATGAAACTGCGACCTACCTGGGGGCTGACTACGCCTTGCACTGCGATCGCTGGGCCGATGGCACGGTGCAGCCCGAAGGGCACCTGTATTTAGAATCCTTTCGCCTTGAGGGCACGATTCCGATCTGGGTCTATGCGATCGCCGATGCCCGGCTCGAAAAGCGCGTCTGGATGGAGCCAGGGGCCAACACCACCTACGTGCGCTACACCCTCAGCCGCGCCACTGCGCCAATGGTGCTCAACCTCAAGGTGCTGGTCAACCACCGTCACCACCACCACAGCACCCAGGGCAAAGGCTGGCAGATGGCGATTAGCCCATGCCCCCACGGGTTGCGTATCCAGGCCAAAGCCGACGTTCACCCCTTCTATATCCTGAGTGAAACCGTGCCCGTCCAGCCCGCCCATACCTGGCATAACGGCTACGCCCTGGCGGTCGAAACCTACCGGGGCATTCACGCCTACGACGACCACCTGCATGCCGCCAGCCTGGCCCCCACCCTGGGCCAGGGGCAGTCGTTTACCCTGGTGGCGACCACCGCCGCCGATGCCGATCGCTCGGGGCAGAGTGCCCTGCTGCGGCGACTGGCCTACGAACAGCACCTGATCGCCCAGGGCAAATCGGCCCAGCCCGAGGATACGCCGCCGCCCTGGGTAAGCCAGCTGGTGCTAGCCGCCGATCAGTTTGTGGTTAACCGAGCCATGGCGACCGCTGAGGCGGCTGGATCGGTCAGTGCTGATGCTGCTCTAGAGCCCGTCAGCGGCGGCAAAACCATCATTGCGGGCTACCCCTGGTTTGGCGACTGGGGCCGCGATACCATGATCGCGCTGCCTGGGCTGACCCTGGCCACCGGAAGACCCGCCCTGGCCCGGCTGATCTTGCAGACCTTTGCCCGCTTTCTCGATCAAGGCATGTTGCCCAACACCTTCCCTGAGAGCGGTGAACCGCCCCACTACAACACTGTCGACGCCACCCTCTGGTACTTCCAAGCCCTGCACGCCTACCACCGCGCCACCGACGACACGGCCCTGGTCGAAGCGCTGTTTCCCCAGTTGCAGGCGATCATCACCTGGCACTGCCAGGGCACCCGCCACGGCATTCGAGTCGATGCCGCCGATGGCCTGCTCTACGCGGGCGAGGCCAAGGTGCAGCTCACCTGGATGGATGCCAAGGTGGGCGATTGGGTGGTGACCCCGCGCCTGGGCAAGCCAGTTGAAGTCAACGCCCTGTGGTACAACGCGCTGCTGGTGATGGCCGATTTTGCGGCGATTTTGGGTCAGCCCGTAGGTCAGTTTCAAGAATTGGCCACCCAGACCCGCCAGGGCTTTCAGCGGTTTTGGAGCGAAGACCTGGGCTATTGCTACGACCTGCTAGATGGCCCCGATGGCCCTGACCCCGCCCTGCGACCCAACCAGATCTTCGCGGTTTCCCTGCCCCAGCCACCCTTGGCAGACCCCTGCCTGAGTGCCGACCAACAGCGGGCGGTGGTCAATGCGGTGGCCCAGCGGCTGCTGACCTCCCACGGTCTGCGATCGCTCGACCCGGCCCACCCCAGCTACCAGGGCCACTACGGCGGCGACCTGGTGCAGCGCGACGGGGCCTACCACCAGGGCACCGTGTGGAGCTGGCTGCTGGGGCCTTTTGTGCAGGCCCACTGGCGGGTCTACCAAGATGCCGACCTGGCCCACAGTTTTCTAGACCCGCTGATTCACCATCTATCAGACGGCTGCCTGGGCACGATCAGTGAGATCTTTGACGGCGATGCCCCCATGGCCCCGCGCGGGGCCTTTGCCCAGGCCTGGTCGGTGGCCGAGGTGCTGCGGGCGAGCGCCTGGCTGCGGCCAATGTTGAAGGAGTAGGCTACAGCAAAAGGGCTACAGTGGGGCGCTGGCGCGATCGCAGCTTCCCCCCAATGCGTCCACTATCGTGCAGGTATTCACCACCAGCATTTCCTGGGTGGTTTCAGCGCCGCTGCCGGGGCCGCCGGGGCCTTCTACAAACAGTGGTTGCTCGGCCACCGCCACCCCGGCATCTCGGGCCACCGCCTCAATCAGCCGGGGGTTAGTGGTGTCTTCGGCAAAAATAGCCGCTACCTCGGCCGATTTCACCTGGTCAACCAGGGCCGTCATGGTTCCGGGAGTCGGCTGTTCTTCGGTGCTGAGGCCGCTGAGGGCACCCTTGACCTCAAAGCCGTAGGCATCGGCAAAGTAGCCAAAGGCATCGTGGGTGGTGACCAGCTGCCGCTGGTCGGCGGGCACCGTCGCCACCTGGGTCTGAATCCAGCCGTCGATGTCGTCAAACTGGGCCACTAGACGAGCGGCATTCTCGGCGTAGAGGTCGGCCTGCTCGGGGTTGACCTGGGTCAGGTGGTCGGCAATGACCGCTGCGATCGCGCCATTGTTGCTGGCATTGTGCCAAATGTGGGGGTCAGGCACCAGATCGGCAGCTGCCGTAGTGCCGTGATCGTGGCCATGGTCGTGACCGTGGTCGTGGCCGTGATCGTGGCCGTGGTCGTGGCCGTGATCGTGGCCGTGGTCATCTGCCGCAGCGCCGTGGTCATGGTCGTGGTCGTGGGGTGCACCCATCAGCGGATTGGGCATCGCCACCTCATAGACCGCCACCCGCGTGGCTCCGGTGGTGCTGTCTTCTACCATGCTGATGATGCCAGGGGCAAAGTCATAGCCATCGTAGAGCACCAGATCGGCCTGATCAATCGCCTGGCGGTCGGAGGGTCTGACCTGGTAAGTGTGGGGGTCAACCCCAGGCTCAAGCAGGCAGGTGAGGGCTACGGTCGTCTGGGCGATTTGCTCGGTCAAATCGCAGAGGATGCCAGTGGTGGCCACCACCACCGGCGCATCGGCTTGAACCACGGGTGCGGTGTCGGCGGGGGCCGTCTCGGCGACCTGGTCACCGCCGCACCCCACCAGAGCAACCCCTAAAGACAGCACAAAGCCGGCCCCCAGGCGCTGAGCCCGACGACCTGCCGCTAGGTGTGAAAACATAACCTAATCTCCCAGAAATGGATAACTGAACTAGTATGATAGTGATAACGGTTATCATTTCATGGATGTCATGCTAGAGGTTCAAAACCTGTCTGTCAACTATCGAGGCAGGCAGGCCCTAGAGGACGTTTCTCTAGCTCTTGGCGCGGGGGAGTTGGTGGGGTTAATTGGCCCCAACGGCGCGGGCAAAAGCACCCTGCTTCAGGCGATGCTGGGGCTGGTGCCCTGCCGTGGGCAGGTATTGTTTCAGGGGGCACCGCTGCGGCGACAGCGGCGATCGGTGGCCTACGTGCCCCAGCGATCGCGCATCGATTGGGACTACCCAATCACCGCCGGGCAGGTGGCGACGATGGCCCAGTCGGCGCTGGCGGGGTGGTTTCGTCAGCCCAGTCAGCAGGCCCGGCAGCGGGTCACCGTCGCCCTCGAACGGGTAGATCTGCTGCACCTGTGCGATCGCCCCATTGGTCAACTCTCGGGCGGGCAGCAGCAGCGGGTGTTTTTGGCCCGCGCCCTGGCCCAGGGGGCCGACCTACTGCTCTTAGACGAACCCTTCACCGGCATCGACAAGAAAACCGAAGCCCTGATGCTGGGCATTTTTACCGAACTCCAGGCCGAGGGCAAAACCATGGTGGTGTGCAGCCACGAATGGGGCAACGCCCTCAACCGCTACGATCGCCTGCTGCTGCTCAACCGCCGCCTGCTGGCCAACGATACCCCCAGCGCGGTGATGACCTTCGATAACATTCAGCAGGCCTACGGCCAGGGGCCACAGCTTAGCGACAGCACTAGCCCCTATGCCGACTTTTTCTGCTAATTTTTTTGCCAGATGGGCTGAGGCCGGTCTCGAAAAAAGGTCAGCTGCTCAAAGCTAGAGAGGTCAGCTGCTCAAAGCTAGATCGATCGTTGAGCTGATTTCGCGCTAAAACGTAATGTGGCAATGCAGTCTGACGATGCGCTCAAGGGGAAAATGCTGTGGCCCGCCGCTGGATAGGGATCGTATTGGGTGGACTGCTGGTAGTCTTGATCGGGCTGGGATGGGAGCCAGCGCCAGCCGCCGGGCCGCTGGTGCCGCTGCCCAGGGTGACCGGGCTGCCGCCGATGCAAACCACTGCTGAGGCAGTGCTACAGCCCCTGAAGGTGATGCAGGCTGGCCCCACCGATTTTGCCGTGTCTAGCGCTGACCGCCTGCTGGCCCAGACGGCCCCCCCGCGCCAGGTGATGGCGATGGCTGACCCCAGCAACTATGGCGATCGCTTTGCCACCGACATCAACGGCCGGGTGGTGCGCAACGACTTTATTGCCGTGCTGCACGAAACCGTAGGCTCGGCCCAAAGCGCCCTCAACCTGTTTCGCACCCACCACCCCCGCGACCAAGACCAAGTCAGCTACCACACCCTGATTGGCCGCGATGGCACCATCTACTACATTGTGCCCCCCGAAAAACGGGCGTTTGGGGCCGGCAACTCGGTGTTTAACGGCCCCAGTGGGCCAGAGACTGTGCGTACCAACCCGGCCTTTCCGCCCTCGGTGAATAACTTTGCCTACCACGTTTCCCTAGAGACCCCCAGCGACGGCTTCAACAACCGCCGCAGCCACAGCGGCTACACCCCGGCTCAATACGCCTCGCTGGCCTGGCTGCTGGCCCAGACCACCATTCCTGACAGTCGCATCACCACCCACCAGGCGGTCGATCGCTCCGGCAACCGCCTGGACCCGCGCAGCTTTAACGGCCAGACCCTGTTCTCGCTGCTGCGCCAGTACCCCACCCGCAGTGGCCTGTCAGGCTAGGCAGCCTACTTGAAGTACACCACCATATCTTGTACTGATAGGTCGAGCTGGTCTAGGGCGGGGGTATCGCCGTCGAAGAGTTGATCGCCCATTACCGATTCGTAGGCCTCTCGGTGGGCGTCGACTGCCCCCTGGGCCGGGGCCATACGCAGCACCAGGTAATCATTGTAGTGATCCAGCTGGCTATCTTTGAGCCGAATGGTGCCGCCATAGTCCCAGGCGAAGCCGTAAATTTGAAAGTCGCCGAGGGTGGCCTTTACCTGGGGGTAAGCCACGCCCACCCCCAGGCCCTCCGGCGTGCGCCAGGTGGGGCCAAAGTCTCTGGCTAATGTGGGCCGATCGCGGCGGGTGGCATCTTGCCACACCACGGCAAACTGCTGGTCGGTGCCGGGGTTGACCACCGTGCCCGCTTCGGTAAAGCCTTCCCCCATGTGGATGTCAGCATCTTGCAGGGCCGCTTCGCCATAGATAGCGGCCAGATCGGCGCGGCTGGTTTGGGCCGTAACAGGGCCAACCCGCTCCCCCGGAATCACCTGCTGATCGACGGTGTCTCCGGGCTGATCCGTGGGCGATGACGGCGATGGCGGGGCAGGGGCTTCAGTGGTGGGTGGCGCGGGGCTACGCGATCGCCCCGCGCAGGCCCACACCCCCGTTAGGGTCAGCCCCAGCAGCACCATGGTTAAAATACGCTTCATGGCAGTTCGTTCCGCTCTATTAAAAACGGGCGATATCAAAACGGGCGATATCAAAACGGGCGATATTGACCCGCTACTATGAGTTAACAGCGCCCATGCCTGTAATTCCGGAAAGGCTAGCTCTAGGGCATCCCTAGGGCGCTCCTAAGGTACCAGGTGATGGCTGATGGCAAAGCGCAGCAGCTCCGATCGGTTGCTGGTCTCGGTTTTGCGCAGCAGGCTGCTGACGTATTTTTCCACAGTGCGGGGGCTGAGAAATAGGCGATCGCCAATCTGGGAATTAGACAGCCCGTCTGACAGCAGCGCCAGCACATCCTGCTCGCGGGTAGTAAAGTCAGCCATCAGCTCCGATGGATCGGGCGACCAGGGGGTGATATCGGGGGATGGTTCACCGGTCTGCATGGCCCGCTGTTGGGCCGTGGAGAGCGCCACCTGCTGAATCCATGCCGACTGAATCAGCTGCGATCGCTCCAGCAAATTGCGCACAATTGCGCCCACTTCCGTCAGCTCAAAGGGCTTGGGCAGGTAGAGGTCGCAGCCCATCTGGTAGCCGCGAATGCGGTCTTGGGTCTGGTTGTGGGCGGTGAGAAAAATCACCGGCAGCAGCCGAAACGCCGGAAACTGCCGCACCTTTTGCACCAGGCTATAGCCGTCTAAACCGGGCATACCCACGTCGGTAATAATCAGCTGCGGTTGATGGCTAAACACCTGCTGTAGCGCCATTTCACCATGGCTTGCCATCAGCACCGAATAGCCCTCCAGCTCTAGATAGTCGCACAAAGAGAGACGAGTACCCTCGTCATCTTCGGCAATGAGAACGGTGAGCGGCATAGCGTTCTACCAGGTTGCGGCGTTGGGCTCACAAGGTTTTCCGGCCTGTGCAGGTCTGTCAATACACAATTGGGTAAATCTTGTTTCCCTAGCGTAAACGAGAATCGAGGGGGATGAGTTTATTTGTTGCCGAAGTTAAACCCTAGCGAAGCAATCACTTCGATGAACGTCATAAATCTCTATATCTTTTGTGACCCTAGGGAGGTTACCCGAGGCGATAGCCGAAACCGCGCACGGTTTTTAGGTAGCGGGGATGGCTGGGGTCAACCTCGAGCTTTTCGCGAATCCAGCGGATGTGGACATCGACGGTTTTGTTGTCGCCCATAAAGTCGTGGCCCCACACCTGGTCAATGATCTGGTCGCGTGACCAAACTCGCCGGGGCTGGCCCATAAACATTTCTAAAATGCGAAACTCCTTGGGCGACAGGTTGATCTCCTCGTCCTTGAGAAACACCCGGCACTCTTGGGGATACAGAGCGATGTCTTCAAACTGAAGAATGGAGCCCTTCTCAGCCTTGCTCTTACCCTGCTGACGACGCAGCAGTGCCCGGCAGCGAGCCACCAGTTCGCGCATGCCAAAGGGCTTTGTCAAGTAATCGTCAGCGCCAATCTCTAGGCCCACGACTCGGTCGGTCTCGGTGCCCTTGGCGCTCAGCACTAAAATCGGCACATCAATGCCCTGATGCCGCAGCAGGCGGCAGAGATCTAAGCCATTCATGCCGGGCAGCATTAGGTCGAGCACCACCAGGTTGATCTCTGGCCGATTGGTGCGGCTCGATACCGAGGTGCCGCCCAGCATATCTAGGGCGGTTAGCCCGTCTTCGGCCACAACAATGTCAAACCCGTCTTCGGCCAATCCCAGGGCCACCGTTTCTCTGATTAACTCTTCGTCTTCAACCACCAACACACGACCCAAACCGACTCGTAGACTAGGCTGAGTCTGGGGTGAAAGCTCTAAGGAATCCATGGGAAACGGTTAAAGATGGTTCACTGCAATCATATCAGCCCCTCGGAGCCAATCGCTGCTCTGTAAATTCTAAAACGTTTACGGGCACAGCGTGGGTTCTTCTGGGCATGGTGGGTCAGGTATTGCTGATTAAGGCCTCTAAATCCTCGGGCTGGGTAGGCAGGTCGGCGGTCAGCACAGTACACCCCCTGGGGGTGATCTGGACGTCGTTTTCAATGCGAATGCCGCGCACCGCCTGAAAGTCATTCAACCGCTCCCAGTTTACGGCGTCGTCGTACTGGCCCGACTGCCGCGCTGGGGCGAGAATCGCCGGCACCTGATAAAAACCCGGTTCAATGGTCACCACCATATTGGTCTCTAGGGGCCGATCTAAGCGCAAAAACTTGAGCCCAAAGCGATCGCTGCGCCGCCGCCCCGGTGCATACCCCGCCACATCTCCTAGATCTTCCATATCGTGCACGTCTAGGCCCAGCAGGTGCCCCACCCCGTGGGGAAAAAACAGGGCATGGACGTCGCGTTCTACCAGATCCTCGGGGTCGCCCTTGAGCAGACCCAGATCGACCAAACCCGCCGCCAGGGTGCGACAGGCCAGCAGGTGCAGGTCGCGATATTCTATCCCCGGCTGGGCGGCGGCGATGCAGGCGTCGTGGGCGGCCAGCACCGCGCTATAAATATCGCGCTGGGCAGGGGTAAACTGGCCCGACACCGGCCAGGTGCGGGTGATGTCTGAGGCCCAGCCGCTAGGGGCCTCGGCCCCAACATCGGCCAGCAGCAGGTCGTCTGCCCCTAGGGGGTGGTGGTACTGCTCGTTGTGCAGCACCTCGCCGTGGACGGTGACAATGCTGTTGTAGGCGCAGGTCATACCCGCCGCCATGATCACCTGCTCCATGGCGGCGCGCACCTGGGCTTCGGCGGTGGCCTGCCCGGTGGCGGCCATGCCCGCTCGATGGGCGGCGACAGATACCGCCGCCGCCGTTTTGATCTGGTCTAGGGCGTGGTCGTCGTGGTGCAGGCGCAGGGCCACGATCGCATCGATCAGCTTCTGGCTGCGCTCTGGGTCAGATTTTGCCTGGGCGGGCAGCGTGGCTGCGTCTGCTAGGTACTGGTCAACCTGCTGGTAGGGGTAGGCGGCATCGGCCCCGATCGCAGCGGCAATTGCCGCTCGGCTGGGGGTTGGCCCGTGCCACAGGGCCGCCTCGGGGGAGGTGTCGTCAACCAGTAACGTCAGCCGCCCGCCTTCGAGGTGAATTGCGGCTCGGCTCAGGGGCAGGCCCGCAAAGTATAAAAAGTGGCTGTTGGCCCGGAAGGGATAGACATTGGCCGGAAAGTTGCGCGACACCGCCTGCCCCGACCACAGCACCACCGATCCTGGATAGATCTCAGCCAGACGGTCGCGGCGCTGCTTGAGCACCTGAGCCAGAGATAACACCGGGGTCTGAAGAGCCATAGATAATTCCATCTGCTAATTGAACTTGAGGGTGGGCGGTGAACCTGGCCCCTGAAACCTGAAATCTAAAACCCGAGACCCATTTCCCTTCCCCAGTCAGAGTTGAGGATCTGTCTTCTCAATCTAGCGTCAACGCTGAGGCGCTGCCCGCTAACCCAAATCCTTCTGGCATCTTCTAGAATGAAAAGCAATTAATTAATTTTTTGTATATTTTTTGCCACATATATAGTTCAGATGCACTAATATTGGATCATAACGGCTAGCCTAATTCAGGTGCAGCGCTATGGCTTCCTTAACGATTCGGCCAGGGTCACGGGTTCGCCTCAAGGGTCAAGACGACCACATCCCAGATTTTGTCGTGACGCGGTGCGATCGCGATCACTGTTGGCTTAGACAGCAAGATTGGGCCTCCGGCACCGCGATCAACGTCAGCTTCAAGCAGCTGTTTGTGCCTGCTGAGCCCGGTTCGACCTTGCCCGTGGCTTTGGCTGAGCGGGTCAGAGCCTCGGGATTGCTGGCGGCCCACGTCGACCACCGGGCGGGCGCTAACGTGGTCTATCTAGATGCCTATCGCCGCCGCCAAAACCGTCGTTAGAAGGGTTCTCCGCTGAGGTGCTTCTGTGGGCAACCCCAGGGACATTCCCATAGATGGCCCCAGCTGGGTGCTTAAAGCGGGTGCTTAAAGCGGGTGCTTAAAGCGGCCTTAAGATTGATACCTTCTGACGCGTTGCCTAGCTGTCCAGATGTTAGGATGCAACTCTATCGGTTTTAGCGGGGATCAGCCGCTAAAGGAAACGGGGAAAGCGCAGTGAAAATCTGCCACTGTCCCGCAGCTGTAAGCCGATTTTAGAGGGCGGGTTTTAGGTTTTGATCACCCATGGGGGCAAAATCTACCATCCAACCTCTAAAGTCGCCGAGTCAGAATGCCCGCCGATAGATGCTCACCCCAGATCTATCTGCGAGGTACAGATGACTCATAGTTTTTGGTTTGCCCTGGAGCGTTGTTGCTCTAGGCATTGTGTTGCGGCCATTTGCAGTCGCGCAGGGCGGTGACCATGCGCGCCCAAGACACCGTATGGCAGGGCTGCTTTGGCGACTGGCAACCCCTGTTTATTCGAGAATATTGGCTGCCCCTGGGCCACCTGGCCTGGCAGGGTTTTTTGCGCCACGGCCCCGGCATGGTGGTCTGCGAGATCCACGGCCCCACCGCTACGGTGGACTGGAGCCGCACGGCGGTGCCCTACACCGCCCGCTTTGTGCCCCTGGCCGAGCTAGCAACCTGTTGGCAAGATCTGAGCCTGGTTGCCGATCAGCGACCAGCGGTAGAAAGCGCCGTTGCCACCTATGACCCAGATCAGGACGCCATGCTGCTGCTGCTGGGCGACTCGCAGCCCTATATCTCCTGTTTGAAGGGGTGGGCAGTGCCGCCGCCGGAGTGCTCTCGCCAAATGAGTAATCGCCACGCCGAGTTTGCTCTCACCCAGTCCTAAAATCCCAGGACTGCCAGCTCTCTGTGCTTCATGCTGGCAAGCCCTGCTCACCCCAATTGTTTTAAACCCCAATGACTCAACCCGCTACGCTATTTGTCTGCGCCCTGTGCAAATTTCCCCAGCCCCCCCAACCCCAAAGTGCCACCACCGGGGGGCAGCACTTAATCGATCAGCTGGCCGACTGTCTAGAGCCTGATCAAAACCAGATTGTGATCCAACCCGTGCGCTGTATGGCTGCCTGCGATCGCGCCTGCAACGCCGCCCTCAGCGCCCCCGGCAAGCTCACCTTTATCTTTAATGGCCTCTCGCCCCAGGCGGCGGCCCCCGACCTGGCAGAATTTTGTCGCCAGTATGCTGAGGCGACGGGGGGTAAGGTGCCCTATGGGCTGCGATCGCAGTCGATCAAACAAGCTACCGCCTACGTGCTGCCGCCTCCGATGGCTGGGGCCGTGGCGGCTGCGATCGCCCGGTAGTGGAGAGTGGGTAAGTGGGGGGAGCCTGAGCGACCCACCCACCCACCTACTCCCCTATCCCCCTACCCATCCACAATCTCAAACTCCAGCCCCAACTCCCTTGCCAGATTACAGGTCTGGTGGTCAACCTCATTGGTGTTGCTCAGCTCTAGGTTGTAGAAACTGACGGCAGCGTGGCGAAAGTACGGCCCTGCGTGCCAGGTGCCCACCTCCAGCTTGATAAAGCAGTTGCCGGGGATGTGGAAGGCGCGAATGTCTGGTGGGTTGGGCTGCTCAGCCGCCCCCGGTGGGGCCACCGCCATCAGCCAGTCTTTGCCCTCCAGCGCTCCCAGGCACTGGGTGCAGCGCTGGTGCCGGGTGATGGTGCGAAACTGGGTGCCCTTGGCCTCCAGCGTCATGATGTAAAAACGGGGAATGCCGCCATCGAGCTGGAGTTGGGCGTCATCGGGGCCAAAGGCGGCGCCGTCGGCACTGGGAAAAATCACCTGGCCAAAGGGGGCGAAGGCTTCTGGTGTAATGGGTTGAGCCGAGAGTTGGTGGATGGTCAGGGGCAAGGCCATGGGGGAGATTATCGTAGAGCTACTGCCTCAAGGCTAACTGCCATGACTACTTCTTACAGCACCTAAAAGAAAATTCTCACCCCCAACCCTTATTGGTAAGCTGGAGGCTTGTTTCTTCATTTGCAGAGTTGGGGCAGTAAGGCATGGATAACAAGTTAATGCTAATGATTCCGGGGCCGACTCCGGTACCCGAGCAGGTGCTGTTGGCCATGGCCAAGCACCCCATGGGCCACCGCAGCGGCGAGTTTAGCGCCATGATGGCCGAGGTCACCGAAAACCTCAAGTGGCTGCACCAGACCCAAAACGACGTGCTGGTGCTAGCGGCCAGCGGCACCGGGGCTATGGAAGCGGGCATCATTAACTTTCTCAGCGCGGGCGACAAGGTGCTGGTGGGCAACAACGGCAAGTTTGGCGAACGCTGGGGCGACCTGGCCCGCGCCTACGGCCTCGACACCCAAGAGATCACCGCCGAGTGGGGCAAGCCCCTCAACCCCGACGACTTCAAGGCGGCACTCGAAGCTGACACCGCTAAAGCCATCAAAGCAGTGATCATCACCCACAGCGAAACCTCCACCGGGGTGCTCAACGATCTAGCCACCATCAACCGCTACGTCAAAGCCCACGGCGCGCTGGTCATTGTCGATGCGGTGACCAGCCTGGGGGCTTGCTCTGTACCGGTGGATGAGTGGGGGCTGGATGTGGTGGCGTCTGGCTCCCAAAAGGGCTACATGATCCCGCCAGGGCTGGCCTTTGTCAGCGTCAGTACCAAGGCCTGGGAGGCCTACGAAACGGCAACCCTGCCCAAGTTCTACCTCGACCTCAAGCCCTACAGCAAGGGCGCGGCAAAGCATACAACTCCCTTCACGCCGCCCGTCAACCTGTTCTTTGCCCTCCAGGCGGCCCTGCAAATGATGCAGAAAGAGGGGCTAGAGGCGATCTTTGCCCGCCACGATCGCCAGAAGCGGGCCACCCGCGCCGCCATGGCTGCCCTCAACCTGCCGCTGTTTGGGGCCGACGACTGCGCCAGCCCAGCGATCACCGCCGTCATGCCCCAGGGGGTCGAGGCCGAGCAAATTCGCTCGGTGATGAAAAAGCAGTTTGATATTGCGTTAGCCGGGGGGCAAGACCATCTCAATGGTCAGATCTTTCGCATTGGCCACCTGGGCTTTGTGGGCGATCGCGATGTGTTGACCGCCGTGGCGGCGATCGAGGCCACCCTCACCAAGTTGGGCTATGACCAGTTCACCCCTGGGGCTGGGGTCAATGCGGCGGGCAAGGTTCTGCTCGCCTAGCGCTTGCTTAAAAAAAGGCCCAGGGGTTGTGCAACCCCTGGGCCTTTGGTTGGTTTAAGCCTGTCCTTACTTGCCCATGCCCAGTTGCTGAGCTTTCTGGTAGACTTTGCCTTCGGTCAGCAGCGATGGGGCAATCACCACCTCCACCTGCTGCATTTCTTTGAGGTCTTTGGCCCCCAGGGTGCCCATGCTGGTTTGCAGCGCCCCCAGGAAGTTGTGGGTGCCGTCGTCTAATCCGGCGGGGCCGCGCAGGATCTGCTCTAGGGTGCCGGTGGTGCCCACCTTGATGCGGGTGCCCCGGGGCAGCACCGGGCTAGGGGTGGCCATGCCCCAGTGGAAGCCGCGCCCGGGCGCTTCGGCGGCGCGGGCAAAGGGTGAGCCGATCATCACGCCGTCGGCCCCGCAGGCGATGCACTTGCAGATATCGCCGCCGGTCACCAGGCCGCCATCGGCCACAATAGTGACGTAGCGCCCGGTTTCGGCAAAAAAGTCGTCGCGGGCGGCGGCACAGTCGGCCACCGCCGTCGCCTGGGGAATGCCAATGCCCAGCACCCCGCGCGAGGTGCAGGCGGCACCGGGGCCAATGCCCACCATCACGGCGGCGGCCCCGGCTTTCATGAGGTTGAGGGCAACCTCGTAGGTGACGCAGTTGCCCAAGATCACCGGCATCGGCATCTCGGCGCAGAAGGCCGCCAGGTCGAGGGGGCTAATCTCCGCTGGCGACAGGTGGGCAGTGGAGACCACCGTGGCCTGCACAAATACCAGGTCGGCCCCAGCTTCGGCTACAGTCTTGCCAAATCGGGCCGCCCCGGCCGGGGTAAGGCTGACAGCGGCCACGCCCCCGCCCGCCTTAATGGCCTGAATTCGCTTGGTGATTAGCTCAGGCTTAACGGGTTCGGCATAGAGGGTCTGCATCAGTCCGACAAACTCGTCTTTGCCCACCGAGGCAATCTGGTCAAGGATGGGGTCGGGGTCATCATAGCGGGTTTGGATGCCCTCTAGATTGAGTACCCCTAGGGCACCCAGCTCAGATAGCCGAATTGCCATGGCTACATTGACCACCCCATCCATGGCGCTGGCGATAATCGGAATTTCACGCTCAACGCCGCCAATTTGCCAACGGGTGTCGGCCAGGCTTGGGTCCAGGGTGCGTGGCCCCGGTACCAGGGCAATCTCATCAATGCCGTACGCTCTACGGACTACTTTGCCGCGACCAAGTTGTATATTCACGTCCCTCTCAAGCCTCTAGGCCAAAATCACTCAGCTAGCCTAGCAAAAAAGAATTCTCGCCGTATAGCCATTGGAGTGAAACCGGGAGGCGAAACCCTGCTGTCGGCGGGGATGCCAGCAGCGGGTGATAATATTGGTCAGGCTCGGGCCAACGCGATTCTTTTTGAGCGGAGAAAACCGGTTGTGAATCTGTCGTCGCTGACGTTTTTGCGCAAGATGCGATCGCCCAATCGCCAGTTTGCCGTCATTGGCCTGGGGCGGTTTGGGCGGGCGGTGTGCGGCACCCTCAACAGCCTGGGCTACGAAGTGTTGGCCGCCGATACCGACGAGCATCGGGTCAGCCAGGCCCTCACCGACCAAATTGCCGCCCACGCTCTCCAGCTCGACACCACCCAGCCCTCGGCCCTACGGGAGGCGGGCATCACTGACTTCGACACGGTGATTGTGGCGATCGGCAACTACGTTGAAGAGAGCATTATTACCACCCTCAACCTCAAAGAGGCCGGGGTCAAGAATGTGGTGGCCAAGGCCTCGTCTGAGATCCACGGCAAGCTGCTCGACCGCGTCGGGGCCGACCACGTGGTGTTTCCCGAGCACGAGATGGGCTGTGAACTGGCGCGATCGCTCACCTCTCCCGGCATTCTCGACCGCTTTGAGATCGACCCCCACCACTGCATTGCCGAAATCATTGTGCCCCACGCCTTTGACCAAAAAACCATCGTCGACCTCGACCTGCGCAACCGCTATGAGTTGACCCTGCTGGCTATCAGCCAAGACAATGACCCCGATCAGTTTGAAATCAACCCCAGCCCCGTCACCCGCCTCAAAGCTGGGGCGCTGATGGTGGTGATCGGCAGCAATAAAGGGTTAGAGCGTCTGCCGGTCTAGCGGGTGCGCCTAGCTAGTGCGCCCTGGCCTTGACGATTAATGGGCCCACTAATGGGCCAACTCTGCTTCCTCCCTGAAACCATTAGTCGAAGGCAGCAATCGCCCCCCGATTCCCCCAAGGCGTAGTCCCTGGCATACAGAGCATCCCTCTTCTGCCTTCTGCTTTCTGCCTTCTGCCTTCTGCCTTCTGCCTTCTGCCTTCTGCCTTCTGCCTTCTGCCTTCTCCTAAGAAACACCTTGCGGAGACTGAGGTGGAGAATCCTTTGGAACCAGCTC
>RECJ01000117.1 GCA_007694115.1 Leptolyngbya sp. DLM2.Bin27
GTACCTTCGGATGGCTGATGGGATGCCGACGCTTGGTGCGAGACTACGAACGGTCGCCGGAAACGTCGGAAACCCTCATCTACCTCGCCATGATCCGTATCATGGTCAGGCGATTAGCGTAATTTTTGACTCCGTCAGACTTTTCAAACACCCTCTTAGTTCTGGCTGGCCTAGCCGTTACGGAACTGCTGCCCCAGCCAGTTCGGCTTGACTCCGATCTGATTCTCAATCTGTTGCTGCCCATCTTGGTATTTCAGGCTGCTATCAATACGGATGTCAGCCGTCTGCGCACTACTCTCAAGCCCATTAGCCTGTTAGCTGGCCCTGGGCTTGTGATTGCTTCAGGGATAACAGCACTCGTCTTACGGTTGGCCCTCAACATGAACTGGATCCCAGCACTGCTGGTGGGTACGATCCTGGCTAACACTGACACAATTTCCGTAATTGCTGTTTTTAAGGAAGTGAAGGTGCCGGATCGCCTGTCCACCATTGTGGAAGGAGAAAGCCTCTTCAACGATGGCATATCTCTTGTGTTATTTAGCCTCATTCTTCAAGCCTACACAACTGGCAGCCTGACATTTTTGGGGGGTTTGCAACAGCTGTTTTTAGTTGTTGTGGGTGGTAGCCTGCTGGGCTTAGCCATTGGCTACCTTTGTACTGCATTATTTGTGGCGCTATCCGATGACCCACTTAGCGGTATTTTGTTGACTGTAGCAGTTGCGTTTGGCTCTTTTCAAGCAGGGCAATTTCTACAAGTGTCGGGGGTAGTTGTGGTGGTAGTTGCTGGTCTCACCGTAGGCAACCGGGGCTTATCTCAAACGTTATCTGCCTCTAGCAAAATCACGCTGCTCAACTTCTGGGAGTATGCTGACTTTTGCGTCAATACCTTTATCTTTTTACTCATTGGGCTAGAGGTAGATCTGCTACAGCTTTGGGAGATTATTCCAACCATTGGCTTGGCAATTTTAGCCTATCAATTGGGTCGCATTCTGTCGGTTTATCCTCTACTTGGGCTTTCGAATTGCATCGATTTGCCAATTCCTTTCCGCTGGCAACATGTTTTTTTCTTTGGCAATATCAAGGGCTCATTGTCTATGGTGATGGTGCTCAGCCTGCCAGCTACGATCCCAGGGCGTACTGATATCATTACGCTGGTCTATGGCTCTGTTCTGGCTTCTCTGGTTGTCCAAGGATTGAGCCTGCCCTGGCTAGTGAAACGACTGAATGTCACTCCAGTCTCAAAAACGCAACAGGAAATTGAAGCCGCTCAGTCTCAGTTAATTGCAGCCAAAGCCGCCCAAGCAGAACTTCTGAAGCTCCACGACGCTGGGGTTTTATCTAAATCAATGTATGAAGAAATGCGGGCCGACTACCAGATTAAAGTTGCTGATGCCGAGACCCAACTGCGCCAGCTAAATGGCCGTCGCAGCCATACTCAGCGACTCAGCTATGGCAGAACCGTGAAGCTCAATGCCATTAAACGTCAGCTGCTAATGGTTGAGCGCAGTGCGCTCAACGACGCGGTGCGCAAGCGAATTATCTCAGCCGAGATTGTATCTTCTCAAATAGAAGCTATCGACAACCAGCTACTCAGCTTAGAAGACTAGTTTCTTGCGAGGGTTGCAGCAGGTCGATGAGTATATGCAATGTTTCTGGCTTAGTGACAACCAACACCTTAGAATTGAGCTCTAAAACGGTGTCACCGTTAGGAATCACTAAGTTTTTATGGGATTGGGCCTGATAGCCGATGATCAACGAACTAGCCGGAAACCGTGGATCACGGGCAATGTCAGCTAGCCGGTGATTAACGAAGCTACAATCCTCTGTGATAGAAAGCTTTAGAACCTCGATCTGACCTTTCTCAAAGTGCATAATCGACTCTACCTGGGGATATTCGGCGGCATTCACCATGGTTGAGACGGCCAGATCTACGGTGCTGATAATTTGATGGGCACCGGCGTGGCGCAGCGGATGCTCAAAGTCTCGGTGGCGCAATCGAGAAATAATGTGGGGCACTTGGTAGTGTCTGGCCAAGGAGACAATGGCCAGGTTTAGCGCATCGTATCGCAGCGCTGCACAGACAATGTTGGCCTTTTGAATTCCAGCTTCATACAGGATATCAGTGCTGACGGCATTCCCCTCAAAAGCCATGACCCCGAGACGCTCCCTGGCATGGGCACAGGCAGTCGGATCGATGTCAATGATGGCAACGGTGTGACCGAGTTTAACCAACCGCTGTGCCAGGGTGCGACCAATCAACCCAGCACCGCCAATGAGTGTATACATAGTGCCTGATCGTCCGAGTTTCTAATCACATTAGCAGGCTACATGGGAGGGAGATGAAACGGTCCAACCCAGGCAAAGGCGCGATGGCATCAAATTAAATGTATTTAACCTTATACCCATTCAGTGAAATATGCGATAGAACGGTAGGAACATCTAGTTCACATTTCTTTAGATTTACTTTAGATCTAAGTTTTTTGATCGCCCTAGGACGCGGTTCCCAGGCGTGATCGCCGCCAGACCGATATCCGCTCGATGTCAAAATCCAGCTCGAGGTCTGGGGCCGTTTACCTATGTCTGAGTATTTTTCACACCTGACTACTTCTTATTTAAGCCGGAGGATGCCATGAGTCTATACGCTGAGCTACACCGCCATTTGGGCGGTTCGGTAGTGCCCCGAGTGCTGTGGCGCTACTTTGAGCGCAACCGCCCCGATCTCTCGGGTCAGTTTGCCGACTATCCGGCCTTTGAGCAGTTCTACACCCGACCCCGCAACACCCTGGCCGAATACCTAGAGCTGCACACCCTCGTCGAGAGCGTGCAGACCCACGCGGCGCTGCCCTACTTTATCTACCGCCTGATTCGCGGGGCCTATATTTTTGAGAACCTGGCCTACCTAGAGCTGCGCTACACCCCCTACCTGCGCACCCCCGAGCATTTGAGCCAAAATCAGCGGATCGAGGCCATGGCCGAGATCGTGGATATCGTCGGCCAGGCCAGCCAGCTGCCCGAATACCCGATCGTGACCAAGCAGATTCTCTGCATGCACTCAAGTCTGCCCGCCGAGGTCAACCAGGCCATTGTCGAGCTGGCGGGGCAGTACCCCCAGTACGTCTGCGCGGTGGATGTGGCCGGAGGCGACGCCAAATATAGCGATCGCATCGACGAGTTTACCCAGCTCTACCAGCGCGCCCAAGATTTGGGTCTCAAGACCACTGGCCACCTCTACGAAACCGTCGACGGCGACCACCCCAAGCTGCTGCCCCACCTGCTGCGCATCGGCCACGGCATTCAGATTCCGCTGCGGCACCCAGAACTGCTGCCAGAGATAGCGGCGCGGGGCCAATGCCTAGAGGTGTGCCCCACCACCTACCTCAAGACCGGCACCCTTGACGAGATTCACCAGCTCAAGGTGGTATTTGATCGCTGCTTTGAGGCCGGGGTCGACATCGCCATCTGCACCGACAACGCCGGGCTGCACAATGTGCGGCTACCCTTTGAGTACGAAAACCTGCTCACCCACGATGTGATCGACTTTGAGCAGCTGCAAGCCTGCCAAGAGGCCGCCTTTCGCCACGCCTTTGCCTGGCCCCACCGCCAGCCCCCCGCCACCCTGCTGACCGACATGCTGCAACTGCCCAGCCAGGTACACCCTGCCGATAGCCAAGCCAAAGGTGACAGGTTGGTGGGGGTTTGAGGTAAACGGTTTACGGTTCAAGGTGCAAGGTTTGAGGTCGGCTCTGAACCCTGCACCTTGAACCCTCAACCTTGAACCTTGAACTCCAAAAATGGTACAGCTTGAACCCCATCACAATTGTCAATCGCTATCGATTGAAGCAGTGATTCAGGGTGGTGAGCGCGTGGGGCAAGAAATCGCCCAGCCAGGTGCTGCGGGTGCGATCGCTCGCCTCTGTCCGCAGAAAACCGTTGACGGTGGCAGCCCAGGCCGGGTCGTTGCTGGGCAGAGCCAGGCTGTAGTACTCACAGGTGAGGGGCAGCTCGGGCACCAGGGTAAACTCGGCTAGCCCCCTTTGCACCAATTCTCCCAGCAGCAGCACATCATCGCCAAAGAAGGCGTCGAGCTGGCCGCTGCTGACCGCCTGAATGGCGTCGGTGCGCCCGGTAGGGCCATCAAACCGGGTAATAGTGGCGGCGGGGTAGCGATCTTGCAAAACGACTTCGTTGGTGGAGTTGGCCAGTACGCCCACATTAACCCCCCGCAACGAGAGCGCTGGGTTGACCCCCGGTGCCCTAGCTGGGGTGGTGAGAAAGTGGGTGCCGCTGGCAAAGATCAGGCTGGAAAACGCAATGCCTTCGACCCCGTCGCGCACCGTGTTGGGGCCGCACTCCAGGTAGACCTGGCCGTCGCGCACCAGGTCAAAGCGATCGCCCAGGGTAGAGGGCAGCTCCACCAGCTCCAGGGCAATATTGCTGCCCAATTCCTGCTGCACATAGTCGCGTAGGGCCACCACCAGGGCGGGGCAGTAGCCCGTCCAGCCTGCGTCACTGCCGTAGCCAAAGGGCGGCGCATCGCGGCGCATCGCCACCCTGATCTCCCCGGTGCGGGCGATCGCAGTCAGAATTGATTCGGTGCGGGGGGCCGCTGGCGGCGGCAGCGGTGGCCGCAGCGCCACCGGGGGAGTGCCAGCGTAGGCGGCATTGACCTGTGCGGCGCTCAGACTGGTGATCACATCCACCACCATGGGCTGGTCGGCGCTGATGGCCCTGGCGTAGGCAGCGCTGAGGTAGGGCAGGTACCGCGAGTCGGCTTGCAGGTGCGCTCCCAAAAAGGCGGTGGTGAGCGTCTTGTAGTAGGCCGAACCCACATCCCGGTGTGCGCCCATCAAAATAGCGGGCACGTCGCCAGCCCCTTCCCCCGCCGGTTTTGACGAAAAGTGGGTGCCCTGCTGCAGCAGGGCCAGGTAGCGATCGTCGGTCTCTAGCCAAATAAAGGGGGCAATCTGCTCGGTTACCACGGGCGAGGTGACATCAATGCTGCCCGCCACCATCAGCATTGGAATCTCGATCTGGCTGACGCCCTCGGGGCCGTAGAGGGCCGCGCCCATATTGTGGGCGGCGACCACGGCTTTAATCCGGGGGTCGCCCAGATCAAAGTCTTTGGGGGGCAAAAATCGGGCGCGGCACTGGAGATAAAGGGGGAAACTGAGGGTAAAGGTGGTGCGATCGCAGGCCTCGACAATCCTGGCTCGGTTGAGATTGGCCCCCGCCAGCGCCATCACCGTCGAGCTGCCGAGGGAGTCGCCGATCGCCGCAATTCGGTCTAGATCGAGCCGCGCGGCCCAGTCTGGCGAGCTGGCCACCCGCCGCTCTAGCTCATCGATCAAAAACGAAATTTCCCGGGGCCGATTGATAAATTCGATTGGGCTGAGTAGCGTATTTAGCCGCCCGCCCAAAAATTCGCGGCGATAGCTGAGGTTGCTGCCCACATGGTCAGGGGCCAGCACCACATAGCCATGGGAAGCCAAATGCTGGTTGAGAAAGACAAAATCTTCCTTCACCGCCCCAAACCCGTGGGAGACAATCACGATCGGCGCTGGCCCCGATCGGCCCTCGGGCAGATACACATCCACATTAAAGTCGTAGTTGACCGACAGCCCCGCCTGGGTCTGCCGCAGGGCCGGGTTGGCCACCGTCAGGGTAGTCTGCGAAAACCCGTAGCCCCCCGGCTGCGATAGGTCAGGCAGATCTGCCAAGCTGAGGTCGGCTGGGGCGGCAGCCTCAGCGTCGGCCTGGGCGCGGATGGCCGCTACCGCTGCCCGGTTGTAGCTCAGGTAAATCGCCAGCTCTCGCTGCAAGTCTCTCAGCCCCTGGATATTGACGCTGATCGAGTCAGCCGGGAACGCGCGCATCACGTCGATCAGCGTCCAGCCCTCGGGGCCAGCCTGGGCGGCGGCGTTGATTACCGCTGCCCGCATGGCGTAAAAGCCGTTTTCGCCGGGCTGCGACTGAAAAACCATGCCCAGATTGGCCATCACATCGCGGCCCAGGGGCGAATAGCTCAGGTTGCCTGCCGTTCTGACATCAATGGGGAAGCGAAAGTTGAGCAGGGGCCGCAGCCCCGCCAGGGCTTCATCGTCTAGAAAGCGGGCCAGCAGCCTAAAATTTCCGGTGGCCTCACCCGTCTCAGCAAAGGTGGCCAATGAATCGACCGATAGCCTCAACACCAGCGGCCCAGTCAACCGCACCGTGAAGGCCTCGGCCCCGTAGGCGGGTTGGGGCTGAATCTGGGCCAAGCCCAAGCCGAGGCCCGCCAGCCCCAGGGTCGCAGCTAAGGTGCCCGACCCCAAACGCGTTAAAACCGACCGAAAAAACGCCATCGACTGAGCCCTAAAGATGAATTCCTCAAAATCATAGGGGAATAGTCACGGATAGAGCACTTTGATCAGTCCGGTTACCAAGTTTTGCGTCATTATAGGGAGTCAGATGTTTTAGAGTTGATGTTGAGTCGCGATCGCGCCCGCCCATGAAACCTGGTAGCAAGTACTATCCCCTGTTTAACCACTTACAAACCTCGGGCAAAGCCGAGGTAGTGTTGGCCTTTGCCGACATCGAGACCCTCTTAGGCGGCCCTCTGCCTAAGTCAGCCGTTGAGCGTAAAAACTGGTGGAGCAACCGCGACACCCCCGCCGCCCTACAAGCTGGGGCCTGGGTGGGGGCGGGTTACCACGTTTATGCCATTGACCTAGAGGCCAAAACCGTCACCTTCCGTAAGTTTGAGGCCCAATACCACATCGAGATCAAAGACGGCAGAATCATCTGGCAGCAAGACGCCATTCGCGCCCTGCGCAAGCACATGAGTCTCACCCAGATGGAGTTTGCCGAGCAGATGGGCGTGCGCCGCCAAACCGTTAGCGAATGGGAAAACGGCGTCTATGAGCCCGATCGCAGCACCTCTAAGTTCCTCGAACTGCTGGCCAAAACCGCTCACTTTGAGCCGCCCCTAGACCACCTCTAGGGGTTTGTCGGCGTCGGGGCGCAGCCGTGCGCCCCGACCGTGCGCCCCGACCGTGCGCCCCCGACACACGCAAATCTGGCCCCCGTCGCCCGACTACAGCGAGCTAGAGTCTAAGCTGGCCGCTGCTTCCGGCGACTGGGGCAGGTGCAGCCCGCACTCTTGCTTCAGCCCCTTGAAACGAGTGTCGCGTTCGTTGTCGTCGGCGGCGGTAATCGGTCGGCTAGAGTGCCAGTCGCCTACAGACACATAGCCCTGGTCAAACAGCGGGTGGTAGGGCAAATCGTGGGTCACCAGATATTGATAGACATCCTTAGAGGTCCATTTGAGAATGGGCAGCAGCTTGTAGCGCCCGCCCTGCTGACCCACCCGGTCTAGAGACCGACGGTGGTCAGTTTGGTCAGAGCGCAGCCCGGTGAGCCAGGCGGTGGCCCGCAGCTCGCTCAAAGCCCGCTGCATCGGCTCAACTTTGCGAATGCGATCGTAGCGGTTAAAGGCTTCTACATCCTGCTGCTCCCAGAGGCGACCGTAGAGCGCCTCCATGCGGGCGGGGCTGAGGGGCGACTGATAGACCTTGAGGTTGAGGTTGAGGCGGTTTGACAGTTTTTCGGCAAAGCGGTAGGTCTCTACCGGCAAATAGCCGGTATCGACCCAAATTACCGGAATATTGGGCACCACCTGGGTGACTAGATGCAGCATCACCGCCGACTGAATGCCGAAGCTGGTGCTCAAGACTAGGCCTTCAGCAAAGGTATTGTGGCCCCACTGCACCAAACTGGTGGCGTCAGCGTCTCCCCATACTTGATTGATCGCATCTAGATCAAGCACCGGGGCGGCCTGCATCTTGCTGGGCAAGAGTGCGGCATCTGACATGGGTTTACTCCTTCCGTTCAACAAAGCTGTAGCTCCAGTGCCACAAGTCTAGGGGGTGTCAGTGAATCTCAGCCCTCGGTTCAGCCCTCAGAGGACCAAGGTTTGCGGCCACACCCTTGAGCAGCCGATCTGGGCGACCGCTGATTGATCTGAGAATACCCTTCGACAGTAGCCCATCTGCCGATCATAAACGACAGAGAATGAACAATCTTGTGGCTATAGGTCAGTTTTTTCTGGAAAATCAGCATTGGCGGATCCGCCCGATCGCTCATTGCAGTCGTTGAGTGAGTGAGGGCAGTTCGACCGGCGGAGTCTTCTGGCAGGGGCGTGGCAGGGCAATGCCCCACGGCAAACCTGTCCTCACCCCATGGACGTTTGCAACTAATCAGCCCGGTGAGTAGACCAACAGGCCGTTTCCCCTTAAAATCCATCGATATTTGCTGGCAACCCTACAGATGGCAACCGCTCTATGGTGAACCCGATAGTGAATGCTGATTCGTACCCGCGCGACCTAATCGGCTATGGCCGCACCCCGCCCCATGCCCAATGGCCCGGCCAGGCCCGCATCGCGGTGCAGTTTGTGATCAACTACGAAGAGGGCGGCGAAAACTGCATTCTCCACGGCGATGCCGCCTCGGAGGCGTTTTTGTCGGAGAGTGTGGGGGCCGCACCCTTGGCCGGGGTACGCAATATGAATATGGAGTCGATGTATGAGTACGGCAGCCGGGCCGGGTTTTGGCGGCTGCACCGGCTGTTTACCAGTCGGGGGCTGCCCCTGACGGTCTACGCCGTGGCCATGGCCATGGCCCGCCACCCCGAGGCCGTCGCCGCTATGACCGAGGCCGACTGGGAGATCGCCAGCCACGGCTACCGCTGGATTGACTACCAATATTTTGGCCTTGAGGCCGAGCGAGAGCACATTCGCAAGGCCGTGGAGATCCACACCCAGGTGGCGGGCAGTCGGCCCCTGGGCTTTTACCAGGGCCGCAACAGCCCCAACACCCGCGCCCTGGTGGTGGAAGAGGGGGGCTTTCTCTACGACGCCGACAGCTACGCCGACGACCTGCCCTACTGGAGTACCGAGTACGGCAGACCCCACCTGGTGATTCCCTACACCCTCGACAACAACGACATGCGGTTTGCCACCTATGCGGGTTTTAACTCGGGGGATCAGTTTTTTGCCTACCTGCGCGATGCCTTTGACACCCTCTACGCCGAGGGCGATGACGCGCCCAAGATGATGAGCATTGGCCTGCACTGCCGCCTGGCGGGCAAGCCGGGGCGCACGGCGGCGCTAGCGAGGTTTTTAGACTATGTGCAGGGGCGCGATCGCGTCTGGATCTGCCGCCGGGTCGACATCGCCCGCCACTGGCACGAGCACCACAAACCCGCCTAAGCTAAAGCGGCGCGCTTAGCCTTCTAGAATCTTTGGCACCTTGAAGAAGTCGGCTTCGCGGTCGGGGGCGCAGTCGAGCATGGCATTGCGATCGCACAGGGTCTCTAGATCATCGGTGCGGGTGATGTTGCTCAGCTCAATGGCGCGGGTGGTGGGTTCGACGTCGTCGGTGTTGAGTTCTTTGAGCTGCTCAACGTAGTCGAGAATGCCGCTGAGCTGCCCGGTAAACTGCTGTTCTTCGGCCTCGGAGAGGTCGAGGCGGGCCAGGAGGGCGACTTTGCGCACTTGTTCGAGATCGATCATTGGGAAGGGTTGGAGAGATCGGGAATGGAAGGGGATGGGGGATAGCGACGGGGTGGTGGTGGGCAAGTGCCCACCCTACGGGTTAGAAGAAAATATCGTTCTTCATGCGGCCCGTGTTCTTCATCCAGTTTTGGGCTTCGATATAGTTGTTGGGTGCGATGGTGACCGCCTCTAGCCAGTAGCGGGCGGCTTCGTCAAAGTAGTTTTCGGCGGCCTCGGTGTCGCCGCTGGCCTCGGCCTGCTCGCCCTTGTAGTGGTAGATCACGGCGATATTGTTGAGCGCCTGGCAGAGGCGGGGGTTGAGGTCGAGGGCCTCTTGATACTTCCCTAGGGCAATTTCGTGCTCGCCGTTGCTGGCGTGAATCAGGCCCATGTTGTAGAGAATAAAGCTCTTGTCGTAGGGCTCTTCCTCAAGGGTGAGGGCTTCCCGGTAGTTTTCCATGGCTTCGGCATATTCGCCATCGGCCTGGGCCGACATGCCGTCGCGGTAGTAGGCAAAGGCCTCTTTCTCGCTCTTTTTGGCGGGCATCATCTTCAAGATCATGTCGGCCATGACCGTGAAAGACTTATCGATGAAGTTGTCGTTGCGTTGGGTTCTGGGCATGGTAGCGACGCGAAAATGAAGGACTTAACGCTTACCTAGCCCTGGAGGGCAACGGCCCCTGCATCCCTGCCAAGGCTCAGGCTAGACAAGATATAAATAAGCCTAGCAAACCCTGGAGGTTTAATCGCATCGGTTACAGGCCTACAGTTCCAGGCCTACAGTTTCAGTCCCACAGCTACGGTTCCACAGTCCCTCGTCTCTGCCCAATGGATTTATCTCTACTTCTGGCGATCGCCCTGATTATTGCTCTGGTGGTGTGGCTCAACCGCCGCCAAGGCCGTCGCAAAACCGGCTATCGCCTCAATCCCGAAAATACCCCCGCACCGACTACGGCCCCTAAGCGCCCGGTACGCAGCCGGACTGAGCGAGAGCTGCTGCGTTTGGTCGGGGGCAACCGGGCCGTGGCCCAGCGCCTAGTCGAGCAGGTGCAGCTGCGCAACCCCCACCACAGCGAGCAGTGGTGCTGGGAGAAGGCAATCTACGATATCCAGCGCGATCGCCACAGCTCTTAGGGATGTTCTGAGTCATTTGCGCCCAGACCACGGCGACCCATCGGCAAAGACTTTAAGATAAGTAAACACTCTATCTGTCGCTGGGAGCTTGACCCTTTCGTGCAACTTGCCCGTCGTCCAACCGATGATTGGACTGAACATTCTTCATCAGGCTCTTCCCCAGACTCCGTAGTGCTCGACACCCGCGATCTCTCTAAGGTGTACGGGCGGGGCAAACAGCGGTTTGAAGCGGTGAACCAGGTCTCTTTAACCCTGCACCAGGGAGAAGTGCTGGCCTTTTTAGGCCCCAACGGGGCTGGCAAAACCACCACCATCAAAATGATTGCGGGCCTGGTGCGCCCCACCCAGGGGCGAGTTAGCGTGGTAGGGGAAGACCCCCACCGCCAGCCCCGCGCCCTGCGCCACATTGGGGCGGTGCTAGAGGGCAACCGCAACTTGTACTGGCGCTTAACCCCGGAAGAAAATCTGGAATATTTTGGCGTGCTGCGCCAGGTGCCCCGGCAGGTGGCCCATCGCCGGGGGCTAGAGCTGCTGGCCCGGTTTGGGCTAGAGGAAAAGCGCCAGACCCCGGTGCAAAAGCTCTCGCGCGGCATGCAGCAAAAGGTGGCGATCGCAGTGGCCCTAATCCACAATCCCCGGCTGCTGCTGCTGGATGAACCCACCCTGGGGCTAGATGTGGAGGCGGGCGAAATGGTCAAAGCCCTGGTGCGCCAGATTGCCCAGGAAGGTCGCGCCATTTTGTTGACTACCCACCAGCTCGATGTGGCCGAAGAACTCTCTGACCGGGTCGCCATCATTCGCCGGGGGCGGATCATTGCCGAGCAGTCAACCGAGGCCTTGCTGAAAGAATTTTCGAGTTCTACCTATCACCTGGAGGTGGAGGGCGAACTGTCCCCAGCCCAAATTCACGCCGTCACCCAGCTGGGGGCGACGGTGCAGGGCACCCAGATCACCTACGCGGGCACCCCCGAACATCTCTACGGGCTGCTAGGGGCGCTGAGTCCGGTGCCGCTGGTGTCGGTACAGCGCGATCGCGCCGACCTCACCCAGGTGTTTCTCAAACTGGTCAAAGACCACCCGGAGTCTTCCCCATGCCCATGATCGATCTGCTGCAAGCCGAACTCAAGCGCACCTGGATTCAGTTCATCCGCTACCCCACGGAGGTAATCTCGGGGATCGTGATTATTATGGCGGTCTTCTACGGGCTGTTTGCCAGTGCCCAGTACATGGCCGGGCCGGGGTTTGCCTTTGGCGATCGCCTCGACGCCGTGGTGCTGGGCTACGCCCTGTGGACGCTGATTATTTCCGTCAACAACGACATTGCCATCAACCTGCAAATCGAAGCCGAGACCGGCACCCTGGAGCAGGTGTTTCTCTCCCCCTACGGGGCACCGCGAGTCTTTTTGGCTCGCGCCTTTGCCAGCCTGGCCCTGCGGTTGATGATTTTGATGGTGGTGCTGCTGCTGCTGATGGGAATCTCTGGCAGTCGGCTCGCCTTTCCGCCCCTGCTGCTGCTGCCGCTGGTGTCGCTGCTGCTAGCTGGCTACGGGCTGGCGTTTTTGATGGGGGCGGTGGCGCTGGTGTTTAAGCGGGTGCAGCAAATTTTAGGGATTTTTCAGTTTTTGCTGCTGTTTTTGCTGGCGGCTCCCCTCGAAGAAGCCATTGGCCCGATGCAGTATCTGCGGTTTTTGATTCCCATGCTGCCCAGCACCGGCCTGCTGCGCGACCTGATGGCCCGAGGTCTGGGGCTCGACTGGGCTACCTACGCCCTGGCCCTGATCAACGGCATGGTCTATTTTGCCCTGGGGCTGGTGGTGTTTCGCTGGGCCGAGGCCACCGCCAAGCAGCGCGGGACTCTGAGCGGCTACTAGACAACCCCATATCCCCCAGGGGCATTGCCGGCAATGCCCCTAGAGCGGTTAACGCCTGGCCGGGCGAATGGGGCCGTTATAGAGGATCTCAAAGGTGCGGTCGAGGTTTACCAGCACCTCTGTTTCAAAGGAGTAGATGGGGTTGCCGCTGATGTCTCGATCTTCGGGGCGAAAGCCTCTAAAGGTAAACAGCAGGGAACCATCCTGATTAATCACCATGGGGGCGCTTGAGGTGGGGCCATGCATGGCCGGCTCAGCCACGTAGTTCATTAGCCCCCCATTGGCGGTCTCGGCGGCGCTGCGGGCGATGTTTCTGCCCCGCACCAGAAAGAGGGGGTCAGCGTCGCCCTGGATCTGAGGGCTGACGGGGGCCGCAGGGGACTGGGCCGGGGTGCTGGTGGAGGAGAGGCCTACCACACCTAGGGCAAGGGCTAAGACTATCCAGTATCGCATCGCAAAACCTACTCCAAGACAGGACGACATCGCATACCGTTTCTCTAAATGACAGCTCCACAAGGGCCGCCGGGGCTGGAGTAGCCCACCGCTAGAGAAATGGATATGACGGCAGGCAAATCTGCCGCTGCACCCCACCCAACTATAGCGATTCTGGGCAAAGAGCAGCACAGGGGGTAGGCTAGAAGCCCAGTGCATGGCAAACCGATGGAAACCCGACAACTGGGCAAGTATCTGACGCTAGCGGAGTTTTGCACCTGTACGCAGACCTATCAGCGGTTGGCTGACCAGATAGACCCGTTTCCTCAGAATCTGGATGAAACCTGGCCCGCTCTGGAGGCGCTGTGTCGGCAGATTGTTGACCCGGTAATCGAGGGGTGGGGGCGCGATCGCTTTCTGCTCACCTACGGCTTTTGCTCGGCGGATCTGAAGCGGTGGCTGGCGAAGCAAGACCCGCTGACGGGGAAAAAGTACGGCATCGCTACCCCCAGCCTGGATCAGCACATGGCCCATGAGGTAAATCGGAAGGGGCGGTACTTTTGTCAGCGCCTGGGGGCGGCCTGCGATTTTAAGATTCTCGACCTGCCCAGCGATGCTCTGGTGGACTGGATTGTGGCCCAGGGACTGCCCTTTGACTCGCTCTATTTTTATGGGTGCGATCGCCCGATCCACATCAGCTATGGCCCCCAGCACAAGCGCGATATTTGGGCGTTTACGTCAAAGGGAACGCCTACCCCCTTTAGAACTTAATCTAGAACTTAATCTAGAACTTAATCGGCCTGCTTGCGCCGTACCACCCGGTGGCCTCTCAACTCTGCCCCGTGGGCAGCCAAACAGTGGTTCCAGCCGCGTTGGTCAAAAATCGCCTTGACATCGTCGAGGAGGCCCCACTTCTGCTCTTGCTGGCTGAGCTTGGCGAATTTGGCATAGCTGGGATAGTCGGGGGCGAGGGTCTGGTCTTTTTGGTGCAGCAGGGGCGGGTTATCGGGGTCGTAGTCGCGGTAGCGGACGTAGAGATCTTGAAGGGAGATCGCCATGCTGGTTTTTAGGGCTGGGTGCGGCTGTTTGTCGAACTCTGCAAAGACCAGGTAGGTGATCTGGGGCTTTTGGACGTGGAACTTGACCACTGTGGCTGCTTCGGGGCGGCCAATGGTGCGGGAGGCGCAGCCTTCGTAGAGGCGCAGCAGGGGGTCGAGCTGGTCTAGGGCCGACACATGCACCCAGAGGGAGTGGGGGCGCTGCTGGCCAATGGGGCTCTGACGGCAGCGTTGCTCAAGCATTTCTGGGCGGCCCAGGGTCATGAGCATCAGGTCGGCGGCGGTGCAGGCCTGCTGGTAGCTGCCGAACAGGGCTTTGATGTCTTGCTGAAGCTGGGGCGAGAGGTCTTTGAATTTGGGGCGGTGGCCGAAGTGGCTGAGGGCCAGGTAGACGAGGAGATCGTTGCGGCGTTTGTCTGCGATCGCATCCCATTCCCCCGCATCGGTGGCTTGCAGGACGACGGTGAAGGCTCGCTTGATGCTGCCAAAGGTCGCTTGCAGGGATGTCAGCTCCTGCGCCCCCAGTTCTGCCACCGAGGGTAGCCGTCCACGATCGGTGTAGAAATCCATCAGGGGCTGGAGGCGATCGCGGTATTGCTCAAACTGGCTGACCTTGAGGCGAATGCGGGGGGCGGTGGTGCGGGAGCGGAACCGGGCGGCGCGAAAGGCTTCGGCCTGGGTTTCGTCGCGAAAGACAAAGTAGATACCCAGGGCGATGGGGATGGCGTCTACCCCGAGCACCTGGTCGATGTAGGCTTTGAGTTCTGCTTGCTCGTAGTATTTCTGAAACGTGTTGCGGCTGGTGATGATGCCGTCGCCGTAGGCGATCACGCCTCGGGTGCGGTCGTCGATCAGCACCTGGGCGGCGACGATGAGGACCTTCTGGG
>RECJ01000215.1 GCA_007694115.1 Leptolyngbya sp. DLM2.Bin27
GCCAATTCGAGGGATCGACCCCTAAATCTGCCTCACCTTGACAGGGCTGGGTGGGCACTGCCCACCATTGGGGAAACTATTTTCTAGCAGTCGCCTAGGCTTAATCCGTAAACTCTCGATTCAGGGCTGTCGCCAGTTGGGGCAGCAGGGCCGATAGGATCTGGCCCTGGGCCAACGGCATTTGACCGTAGGTAAAGCCGTAGGGTGCGGCCCCAAAATGAGCACGCAGCTGCTCTAGGGCATAGGGGCTACCGTAGATCACAACTCCCCGCAGCAGTTTTGCCTCTCGTAGGGCATCGAGCCAGGTGATGGCCAGATCGATCAAACCAGCCGATCCCCGGAAGGGGTTGCCGCGCACAAAAACTTGTACCAGGCTCGGCCTCAGGGCAGCGCCCTGGGGCCACTGCACACACCCCTGCGGGTCTAAGAGTTTGAGCTGGTAATGGTGCCCCTGGGGCCAGACGATCGCCGCCGCCGTGCGGTCTAAAAAGCGACAGCCAACGGCATCATCGACTAGCACCAGGTTGTCGCCTGGGGCCTGGGCGGTACAGGGCGGCACCTGGCCCTGTACCGTCATCGATGCGGTGAGCATCTCGGCGGCAAGGCGACGGGTGGCGGGCTGGGCCAGGTCGCTCAGCTGCACCGGGGGCGGCGGCAGATGCTCCCAGGCATGGCCAGCCCCGTCGGGCATCAGGGCTGGGGCGGCCTTTTGCTTGGCCCGCCAGAGGCGTTCGACGCTGGCCAAAATGCGCTCTGGGTCAATGCGGCCTAGCTTAACGGCTTCCACTACGGCAGCAATCACCCCTTCGGGGTCGCCGGGCATCAGCAGCACATCGGCCCCGGCTTCGACTGCCAATACCGCTGCTTCGTAGGGGCCGTAGGCATTGGTGATTGCCCCCATGATCAGGGCATCAGTGACAATCAGCCCGTCAAAACCCAGCTGCTGGCGCAGCAGCCCGGTGAGCAGGGGGGCAGAGAGGGTGGCCGGGTGGTGGGCATCGAGGGCGGGGATGCGCAGGTGGGCGGTGATCACCGCGTCGGTTCCGGCTGCGATCGCAGTTCTGAAGGGTTCTAGCTCCACCGCATCGAGGCGATCGCGATCGTGGGGCAGCACCGGCAGCTCTAGGTGGGAGTCAATCGCCGTGTCGCCGTGGCCGGGAAAATGTTTGGCGGCACTCAGCACGGGCTGAGTTTGCACCCCGCGCAGAAAGGCCTGGGTGAGAGCGCAGACCCGCTCCCGGCTAGCCCCAAAGGCCCGCACGTTGATTACCGGGTTGTCGGGGTTGTTGTTGATATCGACCGTGGGCACCAGTACCCAGTTGAGGCCAATGGCCAACGCCTCGGTGGCGGTGGCCGCCCCAAAGGCTTCGGCGTAGGCCAGGGCACGGCTGGGGTGGCGATCGGCTACCGCCGAAAGGGCCATCGGCGGCGGAAACCAGGTCGCGCCGCTAAAGCGCTGGCCGACCCCCTCTTCGACATCGGCGGCGATCAGCAGCGGAATGCGAGCCTGACCCTGAAGCGCCTGGGTTTTGAGGCCCACCTCGGCGGCGCTGCCCCCCAGCAAAATCACCCCGCCCACGCCCAGTTCTGCGACGTAGCGGGTGAGGGTGGCCTGGTCGGCCTCCCAGGTGGGGTAGCGAATTTCGTGGTCAAATAGGTGGCCTGAGGCCCGCACCACCACCATTTGGGCCACCTGCTCAGCCAGGGTCAGGCTGTCGGGGGCGGGCAGGCGAGCGGTGGCGACGGCCCGACTCACTCCGCGTCTCCCTCAAGGTCTTCGCCAGGGAGGGTTAGATCGGTGGGGGCGGCAGCTGACGCACCGGATTCGGTATCGCCTGCCGGGTCAGACTCTAGCCCATCGTCGCTCAGGCCCTTGTCGGCCCGCTCTTGGCTGAGCTGGTTGATCAACGACAGCACCTTAGTACCCCGCTCCATGCCCAGGTCTTCTTTAAACATGATCTCGGGGGTGCGCCGCAGCCGCAGCCGCTGGCCCAGTTCGCTGCGCACAAACCCCGTAGCCGCCCGGAGGCCCTCCATGGTTTCGGCCTTGGCCTCTGGGGTGCCGTAGATGCTGACAAAAACCTTGGCGTGCTGGAGGTCGCCCGACACATCGACATCGGTGACGCTGACCATGCCTGCCCCCACCCGGTCGTCTTTGATGTCGAGCATCACCATCTGGCTGATTTCTCGTTTGATTAAAGAAGCCACCCGCTCCACGCGACGATTGTTGGCCATTGGTCGATAACTCCTGCATGTGTGGTCTTGCGTATGACGGGCTCTAACGGCCTCAAAGTGCAAGGTTTAGGGTATAGGGTTCAAGGACTGCCGTAAACCGTAAACCCTGCACCTTGAACCCCACTCACCTATTACTGGCTTGGCAGACTATTAGTCTTACCCCAGCTCTAGCATGGCTCTCAGGGTAAAGGTGAGAAACAAAAACCCAGCCACCACCGCCCCGATCAGCGCGATCGCAGTGGTGGGTCGCTGCAAGAGGGGCACCAGGGGCTGCACAGCGTTGTACAAAATGCCGAGGCTAATGGAGATCAAGTAGCGCGGGTAGCGAATAACGTTCTCAAAAAATTCTTTCATGGCGGCAGGGTAGGGGCTGGAGGGTAGGGTTTGGAGGCCAATGCCCGTGGCCTCGACGCAACGCTCGACGCCAGGGCTGAGTAGAATTAGCTCGGTTTACATCCTAACCCACGATAAAACGCCCGATGAGGTGGTTCTGCCACCGCTGAGCTTTGCTATAGTTGGGGCAAGCTTTTGAGAGTACGTTTGATCTTAGGCAACTCTGTGACCGCAGCTCTCTCGCCGACCCCAATGCTACACCCCCGCCCGTTTCTCAAGTGGGCCGGGGGCAAGGGCCGCTTACTCAGCCAGTATGAGCCTTTCTTGCCCAAGACCATCGACACGTACTACGAGCCGTTCTTAGGCGGCGGAGCGGTGTTTTTTCACCTGGCGGGGCGCAGTCGGCGGGCGGTGCTGGGCGACATCAACCCAGAATTGGTCAATGTCTACCGCTGCGTGCGCGACGAGGTGGAAGCGTTAATTCGCCACCTGCGTAACCATCAGCGGTGGCATAGCCCTGACTACTACTACCGGGTGCGCCAGCAGCAGGCGCTGCCAACGCCCATTGAGCGAGCCGCCCGGCTAATTTACCTCAACAAAACCTGCTACAACGGCCTCTACCGCGAAAACTCCCAGGGGCATTTCAACGTGCCGGTGGGCAACTACAAAAACCCAACCATCTGCGATGCAGCGCTGCTGCGGTCGGCCTCAAAGGCGCTGCAAATTGCCGACATTCAGACCTTCTCCTTTGAGGCGCTGTTAGAGCGCCAGCTATCGGCCCGCGATTTTGTCTATTTTGACCCGCCCTACCATCCGATCAGCTCCACCAGCAGCTTTACGGGCTACAGCCGCTACGGCTTTACGGCGGCAGATCAGGCGCGGCTGGCTGAGTTATTTCGCACCCTGGCGGCCCAGGGGCAGCGAGTGATGCTGTCAAACTCCGACTGTGAGCTGATTCGTGAGCTGTATCAGGGGTTCAATCTGCACCCGATTTTGGCGGCGCGGGCAATCAACTCTCGCGCTGCCCGCCGGGGCAAAATTAGCGAGCTGTTGATCACGTCACGCTGATCCAGCCTAGGAGGGATGTGGGGCCGATGGAAATTAGGTAAAAATTACCTCAAAGACATTGCTATAGACCCCCATTGCACAGAGGCGATCGCCGTGACCACTACCCCCAGCTCCAACCATACCCGCAATACCTTTGAGGCAGTGACCCAGGTGATGCAGGCCGTTGTCACCGTACTCGACAACGCCACGGCCAATACCGGCAATGCTGTGGTGTCGAGGTTTCAGCCGTTTTTAGAGCCGGCCACCGCCACCGTGGGGAATATAGTCGGCCCGATTGCCAACCTGCCGTTTATCAAGTTTGCCACGGCGCTGCCGGGCCTGAAATGGTTGATGGCGGCCATTGGTCAGGTGAATGTGGCCGAAGTGCGATCGCAGGTAGACGACCTCCGCCAGCAGTACCCGCTTGAGACCAAGCGCGCCCTGGCCCAGCGGGTGATGGCCGAAACGGCGATCAGGGCCGCAGGCGTGGGCCTGGCCACTAACTTTATTCCGCCGGTTGCCCTAGCCCTGATGCTGGTGGATATCGGTGCGATCGCCGCCCTCCAGGCCAATATGATCTACCGCATTGCCACCATCTATGGCTATTCGCCCACCGACCACGACCGCCGGGGCGAGGTGCTGGCCATCTGGCTGCTGTCATCCACCGCCGGGGGCATGGTCAAGTCCGGCACGAGCGTAGCCGAGCTGATTCCTGGCCTGGGCGCAGTGCTGGGCGTAGCCAGCAACGCCAGCGTGCTCTACGGCGTCGGCTACTTTGCCTGCCGCTACTACGAAACCAAGCGCGCCGCCCCCACAGAAATCGCGGTTTAGCGGTCAACGGCTCCCCACACTGTCCTCAAACCAACAAATCAAACAGGCCGTCGTCAATTTCGTAGCCCAGCATTTGGGTCATAAACTTGAGCCGGGTGTAGTTGGTCATGCCCTGGGACTTTTGCCAGGCTGCGATCGCAAAAATCTTCGCCATCATGAAAATCTCCAGCCCCTCAGGGTTGTAGCGAATGCCTTCGGTGGGGCTGAACTGGTGGGGCACCAGCATCGCCGCGTAGCGCCCTAGCTCCCCCGCCTCCCAGTCAAGCACCAGGGGCAGCCAGGGGTAAACCGTATCGAGGCGAATAAACCACAGCCGCACCTCCGGCAGCTCCGACAGCTCTCTGGGGTCGGTGGGGTCGCGGCTGATGTCGATTTCAAAGCGCAGGGCTGGTTCGCCATGAAGCACCTTACCCGCTGCGATCAGCGGCTCAATCACCGCCATTGCCGGGGTCAAATCCAGCGTTTGCAGGTGAGACTCGTCTAGGGTAATGGTGTGGGCCATGGGGCGGTACAAGCAATAGACAATACAACTACCGCTAATTGTCGCAGAGGAGGGGGGCAGCGGCGGCTGTCCTGGGTCTCAAATTTCTGCCCCACCAAGCCAGGGCGCAGTCATGGGGCATAGTCATAGGGTAGAGGCCGTGCAATCATAGATATCGCTTTGGGAATAGGGAAGTCGCCTAGGGGCAATCCTGCGCTAAACTCCTGCCCCAGGCTCTCTGTTGTAACGTTTCTCGCGGCGGCTCTATGTCTGACTCTTCCCTGCGCGTGTGCATTGTCTTGGGCACCCGCCCCGAAGCAATTAAGCTGGCCCCGGTGATTCGCGCTTTTCGGCAAGACCCCACCCTAAACACCCAGGTAGTGCTGACGGGGCAGCACCGCGAAATGGTCGACCAGGTGATGGCGCTGTTTAACCTCACCGCCGATGCCGATCTGGCGATTATGCAGCCCCAGCAAACCCTCACCGATATCACCTGCCGCAGTTTGCAGGGGCTAGAGGCCCACTTTCAAACCCACCACCCCGATCTCGTCATCGTCCAGGGCGATACCACCACCGCCTTCGCCGCCGCCCTGGCCGCCTTTTATCAAAAAATTCCGGTGGGCCACGTGGAGGCGGGCCTGCGCACCGACAATATCTACAGCCCCTACCCCGAAGAGGCCAACCGGCGGCTGATCTCCCAGCTCACCACCCTGCACTTTGCCCCCACCACCACCGCAGTGGGCCACCTCAAAGCCGCTGGCGTCGTGGGCGAGATTCACCACACGGGCAACACCGTGATTGACGCCCTACTGACCGTAGCTGACCAAAACCCCGCCTGCCCCATCGACGGCCTCGACTGGGAGCGCCATCGGGTGCTCTTAGCCACAGTGCACCGCCGCGAAAACTGGGGTGAGCCGCTAGCCGAGATCGCCACCGGGTTTCTCACCGTGCTCAACGACCAGCCCGACACTGCCCTGCTGCTGCCCCTGCACCGCAACCCGGTGGTGCGCGACCCGCTGACCAAGCTGCTGGGCGGCCACCCCCGCGTGTTTTTGAGCGAACCCCTCGACTACCGCCGCCTGGTGGGGGCCATGGGCCGCTGCTACCTGCTACTCACCGATTCAGGCGGCCTGCAAGAAGAGGCCCCCGGCCTGGGCAAGCCGGTGCTGGTGCTGCGCGACACCACCGAGCGCCCAGAAGCGGTGACGGCGGGCACCGCTCGACTAATCGGCACCAGCGCCGAGGCCATTAGCCGCAACGCCATAGAACTGCTGACTGACGCAGCGGCCTACAGCACCATGGCCAAGGCCGTGAACCCCTTTGGCGACGGGCATGCTTCGGAGCGCATTCTGGCGATTGTGAACGATTATTTTGCCCACCGGCAGGCCTGACTGATTGCTCTCGGCGCTGATCAACCCCGGTCAGGTAGAAGAGCAGCGGTGAGGGCCAAGAGCCATAATAAATAGATCAGGCCATTAGCTTCATAGAGTAATCTTCAACTCGCCCATCCAAGCTGCCTGACGGCGCGCCCTAGGCGATCGAGACAACCCAGCCAGCACCCGATTTATCACCCAATAGGTTACCAGGCTGGCTGATTGGGCATAATAAACCCAATCGGGAGGGTAAACTTGACAGAAGCTCCCTAAATGGATCCTCTCAATTAGCTACACCGGAATCTTGGCTACGTTTGGCAACAAGGGTGCTCCGCTGCGATAACTACCGTCTGAACTGGGTAAACGTTAAAACCACATGGCCAATACCGTCAGCTCATCCAATGCCCTGACCCCGGCTTGCCCAAGAGACGCCTCTAACGGAGACGCTTCTCGGGGAGATGCCCCGAGGGATGTCGCTCAGGCCGAGCTGCTAGTCCCAGCCCAGGCCTTTGCGCTCAAGTTTTGGGGGGTACGCGGCAACATCCCGGCCCCAGGGGCCGATACGGTGCGCTATGGCGGCAATACCGCCTGTGTAGAGGTGCTGGCAGGCAATCAACGACTGATTTTTGACGGCGGCACCGGGCTGCGAGTGCTGGGTTGCCATCTGCTAGATCAGGGGCAGCCGGTCAATGCCCACCTGTTCTTTACCCACACCCACTGGGATCGAATTCAGGGATTTCCGTTCTTTGCCCCGGCGTTTGCCCCCGAGACTCACCTCGACATCTACGGCGCGCCAGCCCTCAACGGGGCTTCCATCAAGCAGCGACTCATGGAGCAGATGCTGCGGCCCAATTTCTTTAAACCGCTGCAAACCATGGCGGCCACCATGACCTTTCACAACATTGCCGCAGGCGATTCTCTCACCCTAGGGGCAGTCACCGTCGAACCCTGGAGCCTCAATCACCACACCAGCGCCCTGGGCTACCGGGTCACCTGGCAAAATCGGGTGCTGGTCTATGCCACCGATACCGACCCCACCCAAACCAGCGTGGATCCTAACCTGCTGATGCTGGCAGCCGAGGCCGATGTGCTGATTTTCGACGGCACCTATGCCGATGCCGCGTATTCAGATTACTCCAGCCCCCAGCAGGGGCAGCCAGATCCCTGGCATCTGGGAATTGAAATTGCCCAGGCCAGCCAGGTAAAGCACCTAGTGCTGTTTCACCACAACCCTTGCCACAGCGACGATCAGCTCGACCAGCTCGAGCACCAGGTGCAGGCTAGTTTTGCCAATGCCTGCCTGGCCAGAGAAGGCATGACCCTAAATCTGCTGTAGCTGTCTCATACTAAATCCCGCATTGAATACCCCCGATTTGTAGGGGCGCAGCAGGTTACGCCCCGATGGAGTGCTTGATTATGAACCGGGGTTGACCAAATCGAATGGGGCAGGGGAGTGGCCCCAGGATTGCCTCGATACTAATTGACTGCGGGTATCGACAGTACATTATTGCCTGGGCTGGCAACCGTCACCCCCTGGGATGGGTAGGCTCGCACCCGTCCCGAGGGCACCGTCACCTGGGCCTGACTGCCGATAGCAATCGGCGGCCCCACCGGGAGCCGAGCATAGAGCCATCGCCCCGACGGGGTTTGCAGACAATATTTGTACTCACGACCCAAAAATTGGCGATCGCGCACCACGGCTGCGCCTGCGGCATCGGCCACCAGGGCGATGTCCTCCTGACGCACCATCAAATCAGCTAAACCCGTAGCCGGGTCGGCCCCGCCCTCAAGCGCAAAGCAGCCCACCTCAGTTTTCCAGCCCTGGGGGCTGGGCTGGGCGGGCAAAAAGTTGGCCTGGGTGACAAACTCAGCGACAAACCGCGAGGCGGGCTGGTCATAGACCCGCTCCGGGGTATCGAGCTGCTCTAGATGGCCCTGGTTCATCACCGCCACCCGATCGGCCAGGGCCAGGGCTTCCTCCTGGTCGTGGGTGACAAACACCCCCGAAGCCCCCACCTGACGCAGGATATCGCGCACTTCCTGGCGCAGGTAGAGGCGCACCTGCACATCTAGGTTGCTAAAGGGTTCATCGAGCAAGATAATCGCCGGGCGAGGAGCCAGGGCACGGGCCAGGGCGACCCGCTGCTGCTGTCCCCCCGACAGCTCGTGGGGGAAGCGGTGCTTAAGACCTTCTAGACCGACGAGGGCGATCGCCGCCTCAGTGTGCTGCTGCACAGCCGCTGCCGACGGCGCGCCCCCTCGCCCTGTCTTAGCGCCTGCTCCAGGCCCGCGCCGCTGCAAGCCAAACGCCACGTTCTTTTCTACGGTCAAATGCGGAAACAGGGCATAGTCTTGAAACACAATGCCCACATCACGGCGTTCGGGCGGTAGCCAGGTTGACCCACTGACGGACTGACCAGTCAAATAGACATCGCCCTCGTCGGGCTGTTCAAACCCAGCAATCAGTCGCAGCAGAGTGGTTTTACCGCAGCCCGATGGCCCCAGCAAACCCAAGATCTCTCCCTGCCCAAGGGCTAGGCTCACATGGTCTACCGCCGGGGGCAGATGGGGGCTGTAGCGTTTAGTAACGGTATCGAGACGCAGAATATCCGGTGGGGTCATAGGCGAGCAAGTAGCGGCTAGAGAGGCCGTTGGCAGCATTGTTATTGCAAATCTTACTCATTAATATACTGCCTGACGAGGCAGTCCCCGCCTGCAACAAGAGTTGAGCTAGCCCCTTAGCAAACCTCAACTGGCAATACTTTGCCCAGTCTCTGGGGGCAGTCTCTGGGGGTAGGCCACCGCCCATGGAGACTCGGTTGAAATCTAAGGGAAAGCCAAATATTGAAGCTCAAGGGTTGAGATCGAGGTTTAGAGATGTGATCTCGGTCGCAAATTAACCCATCGATAGCGCTGTGGTGATCGTCCAGGCATCGACCAGCAGCAGCAGTAGGGTAAACCCCAGCAAAATGAAATACATCCAGGGCTGGGCTAAGGGCCTGACGTCTTGGGTGTCAATGCCGCTGTAGGTTTCGACCAACCGCACCAGCCGAGCAAACCCCGCCACCCGCATCGGCAATAGGTAGGCCTGCTGGTCAGCCCCCACAAAATAGTACACAATGCCACCCTGCCCAGTCGAGCGAGGTTTAAGCGATCGCACCTCAGCCCAAGGTAGCTGCCAGCCCCCGCGAAACAACCAGCGAATCCAGAATGGGTAAGCAACTTGAATGCGTTCATGATTGACCTCGACCCGCTGTCCCAGAGCACCGTAAAGGCCCAAAGCCCCGAGCCCAATGCCCACCGTCAGCCAGACCGGCGAGATCGCCGCCTGGGTTGCCTGGGCTAAAAACGGCAGCGGCCCCATCAGCGCCAGGTAGAGCAGCAGTAGGGTCAGGCGAATCAGCGGCGAAATGAGAAAGATCTGAGGCCCGGTTGCAGCATCGCCCGCATCTAACGGGGCCGAAGCCAAAGATGAAGGCTCAGCCATAGCAATTGAAAAGAGGTAAGAGGTAAGTAGAGAAATTGTAAGCGGATAGGTTGTCTAAGGGAGATACTTTTGCACTACCTGCCAACCCGATAGCCCCACTGCCATCAAAGCCAGACCCAAAACCCCGTTGAGCGTGAGGTGTAGCCGTCTAGCCCAGGGACGCTCCAGAGCAATGCGGCTAGCGCTCCAGGCCGAGGCCAGCACCAAGGCCACCACTGCCAGGCCAAACACCAGATGCAGTGAGTGACCCAGGGTGCCATATTCTCCCAGGGTGCCGACGATACCAATGGAGAGCAGCACCAGCACCAGGATGACCAGGATGCTGCCGAGGGCAATGTGCAGGGGGCGCAGCCAGGCAGAACGCTCTATGGGCTTAGAGCGAGTCAGGTGCAAGACTCCACCTGTAACCGCCAATAGACCATAGCCAGTGAGTGCCAGACCCATTGACCAGGCAGCAATACGCCACAACCATAGAAATGAAGGTAGATTCACAAACTCTCCTGAACGTCACCATCAGCAGTGCCCCGGTGGTCAGAAGAGGTAGACAACCTACCCCTAGCGCTATGTAGATACTGTACTGACGTTATTGACGTTTTCACTGTGCCCGGGATGCCCTGCGCTAGACTCCCAATGTAGCAGGCTAGCTAGCGGGCGAAACAGCCACCGCCGCCGATGGATCTGCTATCGGCTCAGTTCCATGGTTGGTTCCCTGACTCGCCCCAAGCTCAGCGCCAGGGGCTAACTCAAAAACCGGGGTTTCATGGGCCTCTACCTCAAGCTGTCCGCAGGGGATACTGTCAGACAAAATGGAGCTGGCCATCATACCCGTATGGATTTCTAAGATCGCCTTAGGAACGGTCTCAAAGAGCAGTCGCTGCCCAGGGAAAACCACTCGCTCAAAGTACCAATCAGCCACATTGGTAATGCGAGCAATCTGGATCTTACTGGTGACGTTAACGTAACAACAGAGAATCTGACTCTGTCCATCGGAAGGAAGGGGATCAAGGATTTGTGCCATTGATGCTCTACGGCAATACTGCAAGAATCACTACGCAGAGCGTAACACCTCGCGATCCCCAGCTGTTGTAAAGGCGACTACCAACCCCTACAACGCTTTAACCATTCAAAACATTCGGATATATTACTTCAAGCTCGGCGATGGCCTCAGGCTGAAGGAATCTTCCCAAGCTGTCTATGCTGCTGTCTGAGCCACCCGACGGGCTACACGGGCCAGATCGACTTTGACTTATTCCGCTGGCTTGCCCCTTTGATTTGGCTGTCAATCCAAGCAATTAATTCTGCTTTTATACCATGCCTAGCCCGCATTATTCACAAGGATAAATGTTGAAGGTTGTCATTTCTGAATACAGCCTACCCCCGCACAGACATGGGACAGAAATCTAATCAGGGAGAGGGGGCTTCGCCTAGATTCCCGTTTTCAAGGGAAGGATGGGCATATCCCTGCCAGTAGATCAATGGGGTTGATGGCACAGCGTCTATGGCTCCAGGTACGGAGAAGGAGATTTGTGTCTTGCCCGGCCCAATCGAGGGGACGGTGCTATCGTGAAGATATATATCCAAGCCTGAGAAACATGTCTCTTACTACCGTCAGCCAGGCCCGTGTGCTCTACGTGCGGCTGCCCTGTAACCCCATCTTTCCCATCGGGGTTGTGTATTTAGCCGACCATGTCCACAAGTTGTTTCCAGCCCTAGAACAGCGAATCTTTGATCTAGGGGCGGTACCTCCCCTCGACTACGGGGCGGCCCTCGATCGCTGCATTGATGACTTTAAACCCACCCTACTGGTGTTTTCCTGGCGAGATATCCAAATTTTTGCGCCAGTGGGCGGGCGCGGCGGCAACCCGCTACAAAATGCCTTTGAGTTTTTCTACGCCCGCAATCTGTGGCTCAAGGCGCGGGGTGCCCTGGGTGGTCTGCGCATGGCCACTACCTATCTAGCGGAGCTATGGCGCAACCAGGGGCTGATCAAGCGTGGGTACAAACGCGCCCAGCGCCATAGCGAAACCGTGACTACGGTGGTGGGCGGTGGCGCGGTGAGCGTATTCTATGAGCAGCTGCACAACCGATTGCCCAAGGGCACAATCATCTCGGTGGGCGAAGGGGAGATGCTGCTGGAGCGGATTTTGCGAGGGCAAGATTTCTCTGACCAGCGCTGCTACATCGCTGGAGAGACTCAGCCGCGCGATCGCCTGATTCACGAAGAGCCCGCCCCACTCGAAAAAACCGCCTGCAACTACGACTACATCGAAGCCATCTGGCCAGAGTTTGACTACTACCTGCAAGATCAGGACTTCTACGTAGGCGTGCAGACCAAGCGGGGCTGCCCCCACAACTGCTGCTACTGCATCTACACCGTGGTCGAGGGCAAGCAGGTACGCATCAACCCCGCCGAAGAGGTAGTGGCCGAAATGCAGCAGCTGTACAAACGGGGCGTGCGCAACTTCTGGTTTACCGATGCCCAGTTCATCCCGGCTCGCCGCTTCATGCAAGATGCAGAAGAGCTGCTGGAGAAAATTCTCGAAGCGGGCATGACCGACATTCACTGGGCGGCCTACATTCGGGCCGACAACCTGACGCCTAAGCTCTGCAAGCTGATGGCCGACACCGGCATGAACTACTTTGAAATCGGCATTACCAGCGGCTCCCAAGAGCTGGTACGCAAAATGCGCATGGGCTATAACCTGCGCACGGTGCTGCAAAACTGCAAAGATCTCAAGGCCGCCGGATTTAACGACCTGGTGTCGGTCAACTACTCTTTCAATGTGATTGACGAGCGGTACGAGACCATTCGCCAGACCCTGGCCTACCACCGCGCCCTGGAGGCGGTGTTTGGCCGCGACAAGGTAGAGCCGGCGATCTTCTTTATTGGCCTGCAACCCCACACTCACCTAGAGGAGTACGCCTTTGAGAAAAACATGCTCAAACGCGACTACAACCCCCTCGATATCCACTTGCCCTGGGTGTCGAAGAAGCTGCTGTGGAACCCAGAACCGCTGGGGTCATTCTTTGGGGAGGTTTGCCTAGAGGCCTGGCAGCGCAACCCCGATGACTTTGGCCGCGAGGTGATGGATATTCTCGAAGAGCGCCTGGGATTAGCACCGCTGGAGGAGGCGCTGAGTGCGCCGATTGAGCCACAGGGTTCCCGCCCGTTGGCAGCGGTGTCATCTTGACCCTGGTCAGTTGAGGCTACCAGCAGGTATCTGATACTGAGTCCGCCTTGGCTAGCCCCGATTGGGCTGGGCAAACACCGTTTGCCCCTACGTAAGCCACCTATCTGGAATCGGGGTTATACGATTTGGATTTCGTATGATTTAGCCCTGGGGCTTTGTCCTACTCAAGCTAGCCTGCGCCACTGCATGGCGCGTTGTTCCATGGCTTTAACAAACTCGTCTTTGCCATCCATATAGCCTTCAATATCGTTGGGATACTGCGCCGCTAGGTCGCGTTTGAGGTCGCTGTACTGCTGGGCGTAGTCGGGATAGGCGACCATAAAGTCGCGAAAAGCCAGGTGCCGCGCTACTTCAGAAGAGCCCACCTGAAACGTATGAACATGGTGGGTGCGATCGCCCTGGCGATCATCTTTACGAAAATACCGCCGCCCCGGCAGGCCGTACTCTCCTAGGGCGGTGTACCCTAGAGCGGCCATAGCGTCATTAGCAGCCTCTACCCGATCGATCTGGTGCACTTCAGCCAGTAGATCAATGACGGGCTTGGCGTAGATACCGGGAATAGCAGTGCTGCCGATGTGGTGAACTTGAACCACGTTGTTACCCAAGGCCTGGGCCACCTGGGCCGCCTCTGCGGCAAAAGCCTGAGGCCACTGGGGGTTAGGCGGATGCACTTGAACTCTCATAGGGCAATGCTCAGCTACAGATCTAGGGAGAGCCAAACGCGATCGCGGCACCAAATGCCATTTTCATAAATTGGCTCGGGATAGTGGCGCAGAAAGTAATCGCGATCAATTGACTCCAGCCGAAGGCCCATTTTTTGATAAAACGCCAGTTGGCCCAAGCTAGAGTTGCCAGTACCGAGAATCATACGCTCTGCCCCTTGCCGCTGCGACCAGTGAATCGCCGCCGTCAGTAGCCGCTTCCCCAGCTTTTGACCTCGGTGGGCAGGGGCGACAGCCAGGTTCATCACTTCGACTAGGGTGCGATCGCGCTGTAGCAACACCACTACCGCAATGGTGGCCCCATCCTCCACCAACCCCATTACTGCAGATTGATGAATGTAGGACTCAACCATCTCCCGCGACGGATCGGCATCTAGTAACAGCGGCCAGGGCCATTCTGCTGGGCTGAGATCTTTTAACTGCATCTAGACCAAGCCCGGTTCCAGATCTGTGGTTTTTCCACCGACAATCCTCCACTTCTATCGCTGGATTTAGCTAAAGTACTCAAACAAGACTGGTTTTAGGGTATCGACCCCCAGAATACCGTCAAATCACAACCGTTAAATCACAAAAAAAGAGCGTCCTCCAGGACGCTCTTGACGACTGACCATTGCCTGGGCGGACACCCGCAGCCAGGCAGATAACCTACTTCTCTAGAATCACCTTGGCCACCATGCCAGCCCCACGGTGGGGAGCACAGTAGTAGGTGTAGGTGCCAGCGGGCATGTCATCGGTAAACGTCGTCGCATAGTTTTCGCCAGGGGCGAAGGTTAGCTGGCTGTGGGAAATGCTGTCGGCCAGCGCCTTGTCACCAGGTACATTGGCGGCATCAAAGATGACGTTGTGGGGGGCCATCTTGTTGTTTACCCAGGTCACGCTGTCGCCAGGCTTAACCGTGATAGTGCTGGGCTCAAACACGAGCAGACCCGCATCAGAACCCATCTTGACATCATAGTTGGTGGCGGCAGCCGGGGCCGATGCTAGGGTGAGGGTACCCACAACTAACAGGCAGGAAAGAATCACTAGGCCCAAACGCTGGGCGGCACGAAATACACGTTGCATAACTTCCTCTAAAGCTCGTATCTCCAGTTCAATCAAACGGGCTGCGATTAAACAGCCTCCCTTTGGCATATTACCTGCTTTGTGAAGCAACTTGGGGCCTTGGCCCTAGGGTAATTACCGATCTGAGCATTAAATTAGAGTAACTCCGAAAAGTTGGCTAAATCGATGGCTCAGATCTGTGCTTCTAGACCCAGCCTAGCTAACCGAGGGAGCCGAGAAGCGGGTCTTACCAGCGCCCCACATATCGCCAATCACCTTGGGCTGTAGCAGAATGTGCCCTGCAATGGCCTCCAAGTCTTCTTCAGTCAGGCTCCGCATTTTGGGATAAATGTCGGCGCTCTTCTTGCCAGGGTGCACCTGGGAAATATCGGTCAGACCATCGTAGGTCATCGGTTCCTTCAGGTAGGCCACCAGCGACTCAATATTGTCGCGGGGGGGCAAGGCACCGGCTAAAGACTCCGGGTCAAGGCCAACGGTAGGGTTAGTCTTAGTAATACCGCCGACGTGGCAGGTGCCACAGGCATAGTTAAACTGACGACGGCCACGGGTTAACTGCTCCAGAGACAGCACAACGGTATCTCCGCCAGAGTTGAGCTGTACGGTACGGATGGCCTCATCTAGCTCAGCCGCGACAGCGTCTCCCATTACCAGGTGGCTGACAAAGAAGAGTGCGACCGCAACTAGCCAAATGCATCTCTTCAACATGGTTCTCCTCGAATATATAGGGCTTGGGTATGAAATCAACACAGCGATATCAAATTCAGCTGGGAGCCGTAGTTTTCGGTGGAAAAAAAACTCTGCTAAAACTCCGCTGCTGAACTTGAGCTAGGCTTAATTCAGCAGAGTTTCCCCCACCAAATCGTTCTTGTAATGTCTATCATGCCACCGAAGGGGGCCATTCCCAATGTTTTGCCCCTATAAATCGACCCCAATATGGGTGGGTTTGACCCCGCTAAGGCCGTTAGACCAAGGGGTGTGACTCTCATCAACCGTCGCCTTTACAGGCTGGTGGAGGCGAATCAGCTGGGCTAGGGTTTGCTTGAGCTGGGTACGCGGCACAATCAGATCGACAAAGCCATGATCGCGCAGGTATTCGGCGGTTTGAAAGTCGTCGGGCAGCTTTTCTCGCAGGGTTTGCTCAACCACTCGGCGGCCTGCAAAACCGATGGTAGCCTTGGGCTCAGCCAAAATAATGTCGCCCAACATGGCAAAGCTAGCGGTAACGCCCCCGGTGGTGGGGTGGGTAAGCACCGGCATATAGAGCAGTTTGGCGGCCTGGTGCTGCTGCAATGCCCCAGAGATTTTGGCCATCTGCATCAGGCTGAGCATGCCCTCCTGCATGCGGGCCCCGCCCGAGGCGCAGACAATGATCACCGGGCGACCCAGAGCAGTTCCCTGCTCAATGGCGCGAGTGAGCTTTTCGCCCACCACAGAGCCCATGCTGCCGCCCATAAAGCGAAAGTCCATCACCCCCAGCGCCACGGGCAAGCCATCTAGCTCGCCCAGACCAGTCTGAACAGCATCGGTGAGCTGAGTTTTGGCCTGGGTGTCGCGCAGGCGATCGGCGTAGCCCTTGCGGTCTTTAAACTTGAGCGGGTCTTGGGGTTGAATGTGGGTATCGAGCGCCTGCCAGGTGTTGGCATCGATTAGCTGGCGAATGCGCTCGTCGCTAAAGATGCGGTGGTGGTGGCCGCACTCGCCGCAAACCCACTGGTTAGTGCGCAGATCTTTGGTGTAGGTGAGCACATCACAGTGCTCACATTTAGTCCACAGGCCATCGGCAATTTCCCGCTCTTGGCGGTCTTCGCTGATGGGGCCTGACTTTCGACGATTGGCGAACCAGTCAAACAGAGACATGCGCGGTGCGTAAGCTCAACAGAGACAGCAGTGGAATAACCCGATATCAGTCGGTTAAGGGGTTTGTCTAAGGGGTTTAAAGTGTTCACTTTAGACATAGTCTCTATCCTACCGGGTTTGCTCCCCCTGCGATAGATGGGCAAGGGGGCAGGTCTTACCCAATCCCTGGGGGCAGTCGTTTCCTGGTCCTCGCCCATGGCACCGCTCATTTGGTGGTCATCACTTGGTGGTCATCACTTGGTGGTCATCACATAGACGCCGTCCCAATCGGCGGGAGGCGGCTGCAATAAATATTGCCGGGCACGGTCTATGTGCACGGCCACGGCTCTGTCGTTGGGGCGCATCTGCTGGGCTTGCCCAAACAGGGCTAGGGCCTGATCAAACTCCATGGCGGTGTAGGCGCTGCGGGCCTGGGCATAGATGTCGAGAAAGGCTTCGGTATCGGCGGTCAGGGGGGTATCGCGCTGGTCGATCAGCTCGTAGATGCCCACGGCCCGCTGCTTACCCTTGACCTGGGTGCGGTCTAGCTCGCGCACCCAGATGCGGTCGGCACAGAGGGCGTAGGTGTACTCGCTGATGACGATGTCGCAGCCATATTCTTTGGTCACCCCCTCCAAACGTGAGCTGAGGTTGACCCCGTCACCGATCACGGTGTACTCCATCTTGCGCTGGGAGCCAATGTTGCCGGAGACCACTTCCCCAGAGCTGACGCCAATGCCAATGCGAATTTTGGGCTGCCCCAGGGCTCCGCGCTCGGCGTTGAACCGGGCCAGCCGCCGCCGCATGTCGAGGGCACTCTGCACCGCTGCCCAAGCGTGGTTGATCAGGGGCAGAGGAGCACCAAATACCGCCATCAGCGCGTCGCCAATGAACTTGTCGAGGGTGCCCTCAAAGTTAAACACCGACTCCACCATGGTCTCAAAGTAGGCGTTGAGCATTTCCACCACTTTGTCGGCTTCTAGGTCTTCGGTCAGGGTGGTGTAGCCGCGAATGTCAGAAAACAGCACGGTGACGTCTTTGCGCTCGCCCTTCATTAACAGGTCATCCCCCAGGGCCATCACCTGCTCGGCCACACCGGGGGTCATGTAGCGGTAGAGGGTGCTCTTCATCCGTTTTTCTTGGCTGATGTCTTCGAGCACCAGCAGGCCACCCAATACGCCACCTTCGGGGTTGGTCAGGGGGTTGACGGTGAGGTTGATGCTGCGTTCGATCCGCTGCACTACGTCTTTGGCGACTGGGGTTGCGGTCGGATCACCCCAGGGGCGGTAGAGGTCGGGGTTGGTGCCGTCAGGCAGGGCCAGCTCAGTGATGGGGGCTAGGCCAGTGCCGGGGCCAGGGGCGATCGCAACCCGCAGACTCTGCTCGGGCACATAGTGGCGCGCCCCATGCTTGAGGCTGTCTTCTAGGCGAAAGCGCAGACTGTCAATGGGGATCACTTCCCAGACGGTGCGGTGGAGGAGGGAGGCCTGCCAGCGATCGCGAATGGTGCGGCTGTAGTCGGTGTCTTCGGGGCAGCCGATCAGCTCTAGGGCAGCATCGTTGATGGTGACAATGCGGCCCTCCATATCGGTGGAAATGACCGCATCGGAGAGGCTCTGCAAAATGTCTTTTTGGTACTGTTTCTCAACCAGCACGCTCTCAAACAGCTTGGCATTTTCGAGGGCCACCCCCGCCTGAATGTTGAAGGCCCGCATAAAGGCTTCGTCGGAGGTGGTGAAGGTGCCCTGGGCCTTGTTGATCAGCTGGGTGACGGCGATCAGCTTGCTGCTGGTGTCGAAGACGGGCATACAGAGAATGGTGCGGGTGCGATAACCGGTGCGTTTGTCGGCGTCAGGGTTAAAGCGATCGTCGGCGTAGGCGTCGGGGATATTCAGAATTTCGCCGGTGGTGGCCACATGGCCGACAATGCCGCTGCTGCTGGGAATGCGCAGCTCAACCAGAGATTTGCCGTCCCCCGACTTCACCTTTGACCACAGCTCGCCACTGTCTTCGTCGATCAGCCAGAGGGTGCTGCGATCGGCCTGCATCAGCTGGCGGGCTTCTTCCATCACCGATTGCAGGGTTTTCTCTAGGTCGAGGCTCTGCTCTAGCGACGAAATTGCCTTGAGCAGGGCGGCCACCCCCTTCTGGTTGCGGGCGGCAATGTAAAACGAGTTGCAGCTTTCGAGAATCACCCCGAGGGATTCGGCAAATTCTTTGAAGTGGCGCTCGTCTTGCTCATCGAAGGGGGTGTGGTTGAGCTTGTTGAGCAGCTGCACCACGGCCACAATGTTGTCGGTTTTTTTGCTCAGCACCGGCATACAGAGAATGGTGCGAGTGCGAAAGCCGTGCTTTTGATCGTAGGTGGGGTCAAAGCGGTCGTCGGCATAGGCATCAGGAATATTCAGCGGCGTGACGTTGGTCGCCACATAGCCAGAAATGCCCTTGCCCATGGGGACGCGAATTTCAAGCGATCGCTCGCCGTCACCCTGGGCAATTTTTGACCACAGCTCCTGTTTCTCTTGATCCACCATAAAGATGGTGGTGCGCTCAGCCTGTAAAATCTGACCGATCTTGAGGGTAAAGGCCTCTAGGATTTGCTCTAGCATGATCTCCAACGACTCGTTGTTGATCATGTCAATGGCGCGCAAAAAATGCTCAAACTCCGCCGTAATTTGGTCGAGCAGCCTGATGAACTGCGGGGTGGGTAAATCGCGTACCCGGTGGAGGAGAGAGCTATTCTGATTAGCCAGTGACAGCGCAGTAATCAGGCTGCGTTGGTTGAAGACCGGCCCGGAGAGGCCATCGTTCTGAGGTGCCATAGGAACCTTGCACAAGCGTGGCAGATGGGGACGAAAAAATGAGCACAGTCAGTCGACTAGTTTACGTTGAAGGAGAGGCTGACATCGGCCCTGCCAAGGCGGCAAGTACAACGGGTCAAAGGAGCTTTTTCACTTCCCCAGCATCTCTTGCGACATGCCAACAAACCTGTTGAGTATCTATTACTCTAACCGTATATCCCAGGCCATAGGGTAGCAAGTGGCGATTTGCACAGAATGCCCGCCGGGAGCCGTGGCCTAGCAGATCAGATCCCCATTCCGCAGACGAGGGCTGGAGGCTAGGCGCTAAAACTGGCTTTGAGAAAGGCAATAATTTTGGCCCAGGCCGCGTCGGTGGCGGCGGGGTCGTAGCGGTAGCCGTCGTCGCGCATAAAGGTGTGGTTGGCCGGGTAGATCAGACTCTGATGATCGACTCCCGCTGTGGCTAGGGCGTTGAGGAGGGTAGCGCGCCCCTCGGCGGGCACGTGGGGGTCTTGATCGCCAAAGATCAGCAGCAGTCGGCCCGAAATTTCCCCCAGCCGCTCTAGGGTATTGGCGCGATCGCACCCCAGTTTGCCGCTGTGGATGCCGGTGGGGTAGCAGCCCACCGCTGCCCTAACCCCGGGGTTGAGTGCCGCCCGAGCGGCCAGATGGCCACCAATGCAAAACCCCAGCGCCCCGACTTGCCCAGGGGCAACCGATGCACAGGTCTGTAGCCAGCCCAGCGCCGCGTCGGTATCGGCATCGTATTGGGCGACGGCGGTGCGGCTGGCGGCATCGTTGCCCCGCAGGCGGCCCAGATCACTGGGTTCAATCACCGTGCCGATGGGCTCTAGCCGGTGGAAGATCTCTGGGGCGGCTACCACGTAGCCGTAGCCCGCCAGCCGATCGGCCAGGCGCACGATGGGGCCACCGAGCTGGTAAATGTCGGAATAGAACACAATGCCGGGGTATTGACCGGGGGCGGCAGGCTCCGCCAGGTAGAGGCGCATGAGGCTGTGGTCTACGGTGAGCCCCACTTCGCGACGCTTGATTTGCACAGGGTTACCTTCTTAGAGAGGGGTGTCGGGTGTCGGGTCTAGGTTGACGTTTGACCGCTGCCCTCGCCAATGGGGCTCTACGGCCATGGCTTAATTGATATTGATAGTGAAGGATAGTTTGATCAATCAGCGGTTACCGAGAACACAGACCCTAGCAATGACAACATTTTTTGCCTCTGACACGGCCCTGCAAGCGGCTCTCGACCAGGTGATTGAACAGGTGCGGGGCGAGTTTGGCCTGGCCCCAACTCAGCTGGCCATCACCTGGGTGGTCTACGACCCACCCTATATCACCAATACCGGTGGTGCCCTCAGCGCCACAGATTTTTGGCAGTACCGCCCCCGGGGGGCGAGCTATCGGGGGGTTGAGCTGATCTATCCCGCCAGCGTGGTGAAGTTGTTTTACCTGGTGGCCGCCCACGAATGGTTAGAACAGGGCATGGTACCGCCCTCGGCTGAGCTAGATCGGGCGCTTAGGGACATGATTGTCGACTCTAGCAACGATGCCACGGCCCTGGTGGTGGACGTGCTCAGCGGCACCACCAGCGGCCCGGAACTACCCCCTGGCCCCTTTGCCACCTGGTGCCACCAGCGCAATATTGTCAATCGATTCTTTCAGTCGTTGCAGTGGCCGGAGCTAGAAGGGGTCAATCTGAATCAAAAGCCCTGGGGGGATGGCCCCTATGGCCGTGAGCGTCTGTTTGTGGGCGAGCACTACGAAAACCGCAACTATCTGACTACCCATGCTGTGGCTCGACTGATCCACAGTATTGCCGGGGGGGTGGCGGTGTCGGCGGCGCGATCGCAGACCATGCTCACCCTAATGGAGCGCAGCCTGCCCCCCGTGCCCCCTGAGCCCGGTGACGAAGACCAGGTCACCGGGTTTTTGGGGGCCGGGCTACCGCCGGGCACCCGGTTTTATTCCAAGGCGGGGTTTACCAGCCGGGTGCGTCACGATGCGGCCTACTTTGAGTTACCCAACGGCACCCCCAGCCTGCTGGTGGTGTTTACCGAAGGCCGGGAGCACAGCCAAAATCGAGACATTTTGCCTCAGTTGGCCGCGCTCATTGCCCAGCACATCTCTTAGCCGACAGGGGAGACGACCAGACTGAGCAGCCCCCCCAAACCCGCTCAGCCCTCGGGCAGATCGGGCCTCAGAGTAGATCTATCTAAGTGCAGAGTGGCATCTATCCTAAGTAGGTGCAAAATGTTGTCAACATAGCCTTGCCAACCGATTATAGGTGGTACAATTCAGCCAATTTCGTAGGCAAATGTGGTGTGTAGACCTGTGGCTTTGGTCAAAGCTCAAGTTTAGTTTTTTCCAACATAGCCCCAGAGTTTTTAATTTCTAAACCTACTGAAGACCAATCCCTGGTTTAACGCCAGGGCAGTTTGATTGTTAAAACCCGAGGAGTGAACGTAATCATGGCGTATCTCAAGCAATTTTCTCTGGCGCTGAGCCTGGCTGCCGCCGCTGGTGTGGCTACTCCCGCCCTGGCCCATGACCACTTGGGCGGTCTAGATCTGAGCCACAATCACCTGGCCGAGGCTGAGCTAGTTGCCCCCGAAGCAGTTGCTGAGCCGATTGAAGCCATCGTAGAGGCCCCCCTAGAGGCACCTCAGACCCCAGTCACCCTGAGTTCATTAGAGCTTCCCGCCAGCGAAGCCAACCTGCTGGCTGCCCCCCCAGCCGAGCTATCATCCCCCAGCGGCATGTTTGATGCCGCTGGCATCGAGGCGGCGCTGCTGGCCGCCACCATTGAAGTGGCCCCCGAAGCCAATACCTCCATCGACCTAGCTCAGGCTGCTCCGGCCGGTGTGACTGTCAGCCCGGCTTATGTGGGCGTAGGTGGCAACATTGGCCTGGGCAACCGGGGCGATAGCGCGCTGTCTAGCTTTGGCTTCAACATCATCAGCAAGATCTCTTTCAGCCCCCGTTTCGCTTTGCGGGTTGGGGCTACTGCTACCAACGATCGCTGGGGCTTCACTGTGCCCATCACCTACAACTTCAACACCACTAACTTTGCTGGCTTCGCGGCTCAGCCCTACGTGGGTATTGGGGCCGAAATTCCTACCAGCGGCGATGTGGGTTTGCTCGTCAATGCTGGTGCTGATATCCCGATTTCCCCTAACTTCACCCTCAATGGTGTAGCTAACTTTCGGATTACCAGCGGTTTTGCCCTAGGCATCGGCCTGGGCGTAGGCTACAACTTCCCCTTCTTCTTTGACTAATGCTTGATCCCAATGTTGTCCCGCCGATGGGTAGCCATCAGCGTTACCGGGGCGTTGTGGAGGGCGTTGTGGAGGGCGTTGTGGAGATAGAACCAGCTCAGAGACAATCCGCCAGAGCCGGAATCATCCCGGCTAGCCAGGCGTTCAGCACCAGCGGATAGTTCAGCACCAGCGGAAAACTGAAGGGGATCGGCACTAGTGCCGATCCCCTTCAGTTTTAGGCCTGCCCCTCCCATTGATCCCCAGGTGCCGAGTGGGCACTCTGGGATCGTGAGTTGGGGTGACAGCTATGGCCAATACTTTAGTCGCCTGGGGTGAGGTGCTCCGGGCCTTTCAGCAGATCTGGGGCTATGGTGACTTTCGCCCGCCCCAGGACGCCATCGTCAAAGCGCTGCTCGATCGCCGCGATGTGCTGGTGGTGCTGCCCACCGGGGGAGGTAAGTCGGTTTGCTTTCAGCTGCCGGCGCTGCTTCAGTCAGGACTAACCCTGGTGGTCTCCCCGCTAGTGGCGCTGATGGAAAACCAGGTGCAGGAACTGCAAGCTAAGGCTCTGCCCGCCGCCACCCTGCACAGTCAGCTGTCGCCGCCCCAGCGCCACAGGACGCTGCGATCGCTTGAGCGGGGCGATCTGCGCCTGCTCTATGTCTCACCTGAGACTCTGCTCAGCCCGCCTGTGTGGGAACGGCTGTGCCAGCCCCAGCTTCAGCTCAATGGGCTAATTCTGGACGAAGCTCACTGCTTAGTTCAATGGGGCGAGACCTTCCGGCCTGCCTATCGCCGCCTGGGCGCGGTGCGAAAAGCGCTGCTCGACTGTCGCCCACCGGGCAGTACCCTACCCATAGCCGCGTTTACGGCCACGGCTGACCCCACCGCCCAAAAGATCTTAAAGGACGTGTTGCAGCTTCAGCGGCCCCAGGTGGTGCGGCTCAACCCCCATCGCCCCAACCTCGATCTGCGGGTCAAAGCGGTGGTCAGCGCAAGGCAGCGCCAAGGGGCGCTGCGGCGCTATCTACAGCAGCAGTCTGACCAGGCAGGGCTGGTGTACGTGCGCACCCGCAGAGATAGCGAGGCCCTGGCCCAGCAGCTGGCCGACTGCTACCGGGTTGCGCCCTACCATGCCGGGTTGAGCAGCCGCGATCGCCGCCAAATCGAAGCCGACTGGATGGCTGATCGGCTCCAGTTTGTGGTCTGCACCTCGGCTTTCGGCATGGGCATTAGTAAGGCAAATACCCGCTGGGTGGTGCACTACCAGGCTCCCTGCACAATCACCGAGTACGTCCAGGAGGTGGGCCGAGCCGGGCGCGACGGCCAGGCCGCCGAGGCGCTGACCTTGGTGAGCGAACCGACGGGCTGGCTGGAGCCGGGCGATCGCCAGCGGGCCAAGTTTTTTGAGGCCCAAACCCAGGCCCTACAGCAAAAGGCCCGGCGGTTGGTGAGCCAAATTCCTGCCAGTGGCGATGTGCGCGACATTGGCCAGCGGTTTGAGCACGGGGCAATTTCCCTGTCGTGGCTACACAGTGTCGGGCAGCTGGAGTGGCTTAGTCCATTTCACTACCGACTGACGCCGGGGGCAGCAGGTAGGATGCGATCGCAGGACACCGCCAGCCAGCAAATGCATCACTTTCTCCACAGCCGTCAATGCCGGTGGCAGGGGCTGCTGGAGCGTTTCGGCTTTCGCCCTGAGGCGCAGCGCCTAGGTACGTGTGGACATTGCGATAATTGCCGCCGGTCATCCCACCGTCGGGTCGATGGCAGTCACTCTAAAGTATGACAAAATGTAACGAAATCAGAGCTACAAACGGCTGGGGCTCTGATCGCAGAGCTGGCCAGTCTGGCTGTGGAGGGTACCTTGACCCGTTTGAGTTTGTCTAAGGCCAGGAGCACTGTAGTTGAGCTGTGAATTATTTCTCTTTACTGACCATTGCGATCGCAGTCAGCCTCGACAGCTTTGGCGTCGGCGTGGCCTACGGCGTTCGTAATATTCGAGTACCCGCTTCATCGCTGGCGATCATCACCCTCTGTACCGCCATCACCCTAGTGCTCTCGGTCTTTACCGGCGAAATCATCACTGCGGCCCTATCGCCCGAACTCACCCAAACCTTGGGTGGGGTGTTGCTGGTGGGTATTGGCCTGATCGCCATTTTAAACCAGCTTCGATCGCAGCTGCGATCGGCCCAGGCTACCTATGGCCTCGATCAGCCCCCCGCTAGCCCATCGGTTCAGCCAGAAGACAGCCCGTCTCCCAGGCTAGGGCTCCAAACCGTGACCAAGATCCTTCAACGCCCCGAGTCAGCTAATTTTGATTCTTCTCAATCCATTTCTCCCCAAGGGGCTTTGCTTTTAGGTCTAGCCGTTTCCCTAGATTCCTTTGTGGCGGGGATCGGCATTCGGCTGATGGGATATTCTCCCTGGATGATTATTTTGACCATGGCGGCCATGAGCAGTGCCTTTATCTACGCAGGCATCCGCACTGGTATTTTAATTGCCGGTCGGCAGTGGTTTAAGCAGCTACCCTACTTTCCTGGCACCCTGCTGATTGTGATTGGGCTACATCGGGTTTTCTAGCCCAGCCATGCTCCCTTAATTAAATACCCCCGATTTCCAAAGGGTCACCAAATAGGTTCAGTATGAGCCCTGCCGTTGATCAGACTTAGGCTGCCGCCAGGCAACCATTTGAGCCAGCGTTCGTCTGCATCTAGAGGGCTGACGGGTAATGTGCAGCGTTCAAGTATCAATTTCTCAAGTTTTACGTTTGATTATTTCAGATAACTCTCGTAGCATGGCGAAAATAACCATACGGTCTCTATGAATATTCTTCTGGTCTATCCACGTTTTCCGCAAAGCTTTTGGTCCTTTGACAAAACCTTGGAGCTGGTAGGCCTGAAGGCGCAGCTTCCCCCCCTCGGCCTGGTGACGGTGGCCGCTATTTTGCCCCAGAGCTGGAACTACAAGCTGGTAGACCGCAACGTGCGCGAGGTGCGCGAGGACGAGTGGCAGTGGGCCGATATCGTGGTGATCTCGGCGATGATTGTCCACCGCACCGACTTCTATGACGCCGTCCACACCGCTAAGCGCTACGGCAAGCTGGTGGCGGTGGGTGGCCCCTACCCCACCTCTATGCCCCACGAGTCAGAGGATGCCGGGGCCGACTTTTTGATCCTCGACGAAGGGGAAATTACCCTGCCGATGTTTGTGGAGGCGGTGGAACGGGGCGACCAGAGCGGCACCTTTCGATCCGGCGGCGAAAAGCCCGCCGTCACCGACACCCCCGTGCCCCGCTACGACCTGCTGGAGATGGACGCCTACGCCGAGATGTCGGTGCAGTTTTCTCGCGGCTGCCCCTTCCAGTGCGAGTTTTGCGACATTATTGTGCTCTATGGCCGCAAGCCCCGCACCAAAGACCCCGAGCAGCTGCTGGCCGAGCTTCAGTGCCTCTACGACCTGGGCTGGCGGCGCAGCATCTTCATGGTTGACGACAACTTCATCGGCAACAAGCGCAACGTCAAACTGTTGCTCAAGGCGATGAAACCCTGGATGGAGGAGCGTGGTTATCCCTTCTCCTTTGCCACTGAGGCCTCGGTGGATCTAGCCCAGGATCCAGAGCTGATGCAGATGATGGTTGACTGCAACTTTGGCACCGTCTTTTTGGGCATCGAAACCCCGGACGACGACAGTCTGACCTTGACCAAAAAGTTTCAGAATACGCGCGATCCCCTGTCGGATTCGGTGGTCTCCATTGCCCAGGCGGGGCTGCGGGTGATGGCGGGGCTGATCGTCGGCTTCGACGGCGAAAAGTCTGGGGCCGGGCGGCGGATCTACGAATTTGTTGAGCAGACCGCCATCCCCACCGCCCTGGTGAGCATGCTGCAAGCGCTGCCCGACACCGCCCTCTGGCACCGCCTAGAGAAAGAAGGTCGCCTGCTGGGCAAGAGCGCTGACATCAACCAGACCACCCTGATGAACTTCGTGCCCACCCGGCCCATCGAAGAAATTACCGAAGAATACATCCAGGTGTTCTGGGATCTCTACGATCCGCTGACGGTGCTCAACCGCACCTATCGCCACTTTTTGACCCTGGGCGAGGCCCAAAAGCGCAACTACAAAAACCGCACCACCTCGGCGGGTGCCCCCGACATCAACTGGGTGACGATTCGCGCCTTTTTGATTGTGGTGTGGCGGCAGGGTGTGCTGCGCAAGACCCGGCTACGGTTTTGGGTCAACCTGGCGGTGATGCTTTGGCGCTACCCAGCCGTGGCCGCCAACTATATATCGGTGTGTGCCCAGGCCGAGCACTTTATCGACTTTCGCCAGATTGTGCGGCAAAACATCGAAGAGCAGTTGGCCGCCTACATTGAGGCTAAAAAAGCCACCGATCAGGCTACCGCCGCCGCTGAATCGGTGGCGGTGCCCGTGAGCTAGATTCGGCCCTCCCAGGGCAAGGCCTAAGATCATCTCCGGCAAAGAAAACACCCCACTTACAAGGTGTTCTACTGTAGGGCAAACGGTGGTTTGCCCAGTGCCGGGAAGTTCTTTTTGAGCAATGGCCTAGCACCATGGCCGAGGCACTTCAGGGGCCTCGGCCATCGTTTTGAGCAAGCACAGCAGGGCGCACCGCTGTGCGCCCCTACAGGTTGGCCGACTGCCTATCGGGGATATGAAATTCGGATTCGGTATTAGTCCCTCAGCCGCTTCAGCTCTGGTAGGGGTAAATGGTCTTTGCCCTTACCCAAATTCATGCCTCAATTCAGCAACCCCCGCTGGGGCAATCGCCACCGTCCCAGATGTAGCGCTAAGGCTGGCAAGAAGTTGCTTTCCAGACGCTATATCTGATAATAATCCGTTATGATAATCGACCATTGGGCGATCTCTGAATCTGGGCTAAGATTCTGCCGATTCATGCGGTTTCCTCGCGCCCGATCTGGGTGATAACGCACCGATCTACGTTCTCTCTCGCTAGCAAAAGGCTGATTCCATGGTTCAAGAACTTCCCCGTACCCGGTCGCAGGGGCCATTCCCTGAGGCAGCTCCAGCGGCGTTTCCCGTGTTTTACCGCACCTACAGCCGCCGGGGCGAGGTGGTAGAGGGGCAGCGCGAAACCTGGGAACAGGTGTGCGATCGCACCCTAGCCGGTCTAGTCGAGCTGGGCAACCTCACCGACGAAGAGGCCGCCCTGCTAGGCCGCATGCAGCGCCAGGTCAAAGCCCTACCCTCCGGTCGCTGGCTGTGGGTGGGCGGCACCGCCTGGAGCAAGCAGCCCGAGAACTTCTCCGGGGCCTACAACTGCACCAGCACCAACGTAGTCGACTGGCATGCCTTCGGCCTGATGATGGATCTAGCCATGATGGGCTGCGGCACCGGGGCCATACTTGAACCCAAATACATCAGCCAAATCCCCGCTCTTCGCAACCACATCACCGTCACCATGGCGGGCGACATTGGCGAAACCCCCGTGGCTGAGCGGCGGGAGGTCACCGACGTCACCATCGACGGCAACCAGGTCACCATTCGCGTCGGCGACAGCCGCCAGGGCTGGGTCAAGTCCTACGAGACCCTGCTGGAGCTATCCACCGACGAGCGGTTCACTGGCGAGGTCAACGTCACCATCGACCTGCGCGATGTGCGCCCCGCAGGCGAAAAACTCAAGGGCTTTGGCGGCGTGGCCAACCCGGTGCGCCTGTCGCTGCTCTACGATCGCTGTGCCAATATTCTCAACAAGGCCCACGGTCGCCAGCTCAACTCCGTCGAGTGCTGCCTGCTGATCGACGAAGCCGCCGCCTGCGTGGTAGCCGGAAATATTCGCAGGTCCGCAGGCATGCGCCAGTTTGACAGCAACGACACCCTGGCCGCCAACGCCAAAGACAACCTCTGGCAGCAAGATGCCGAGGGCAACTGGCGGATTGACCCCGAGCGCGACGTGCTGCGCATGGCCAACCACACCCGCGTGTTTCACACCAAGCCCAGCCTGCAAGACTGTGTAGATTCTGTCCGCAAGCAGTTTTACTCGGGCGAGGGGGCAATCCAGTGGGCCGGAGAGGCCAAAAAACGGGCTGGGGCCGACGACCGCTACGGCCTCAACCCCTGCGTCACGGCTGACACCTGGGTCCATACCGGAGATGGGCCACGGCAGGTGAAAGACTTAATTGGTCAGCAGCACAGCACCTACGTCAACGGAGAGCTATTTAGCACGACCCCTGAAGGCTTTTTCTACTCGGGAACCAAGCCAGTCCTCAAGCTCACGACCCAAGCAGGTCAGACCCTGCGCCTCACCGGCAACCATCGTGTACTGAAGGTAACGGCCCAAACTCAGAAAGCTCAGTACACCGAGTGGGTGGCTGCCGAAACCCTCCAGCCTGGCGATCGGGTCATGCTCCATAACCATCGGGGCTTACAGCCCTGGGAAGGCAAGGGAACCCTTGAAGCAGGCTGGCTTTTGGGGAACTTGGTCGGCGATGGCAGCCTGGCCAAAACCCAGTGGCATGCCATGGCTCTACTGCGTTTCTGGGGAGATGCTCAGGAGGAAATGAGTGAGCACGCCATTGCCCTGCTCCAAACCGCTGTGGGCTACGAACGTCGGACAGCAGCAGCCTGTTATCATACCCAGCTGAAGCATCGGGTAATTAACTCCACCGGGCTAGCCCAACTCGCGGCCGAATTTGGCATCAGCCCAGGGCACAAGGCTGTGACCAGCGATATTGAGCAAGGCAGTTACGAGTTTTATCGTGGCTTTTTGCAGGGGCTGTTTGATGCCGATGGCAGTGTTCAGAGCCATCAACGTAAAGGTATTAGCGTTCGACTGGCCCAGAGCAACCTAACTACTCTAGAAGCCGTTCAGCGGATGCTAGGGCGCTTAGGCATCGTCGCCACTATTTACCAAGAGCGGCGACCCGAAGGCTATCGGTTAATGCCTGACACTAACCGTGAATTAGCTTCCTATTTCTGCCAGTCTCAGCACGAGCTTGTGATTGCCAATGACAATCTACAGGTTTTTCAAGCTTTGGTGGGCTTCCGGGAACCCGCTAAAGCCGACAAACTGGCTGAGGTATTAGCTAACGACAAGCGACGTCCCAACCGGGAACGATTTACGGCCACTGTGGCGGCTGTCGTGCCAGACGGGGTTGAAGCTGTCTATGACTGCACTGTTCCTGGGCCAGCCCGCTTCGATGCCAATGGATTGGTTGCCCATAACTGCGGCGAGATCATCGGATCCAATTTTCACTGTGTAGCAGGTTCTACGCTGCTCATCACCCGTGATGGCCTCCACCCGATTCAGTCCCTCGTAGGGCAATCGGTGGAGGTGTGGAACGGTCGCCGCTGGAGTCAGGTGGTGCCTGTACAGACGGGGCAAAATCGCCAAATGTATCGGGTCACCTTTGGCGATGGCACTTGGCTGGACGTGACTGAAAAGCATCGCTTCTTTGTGGGCGATCGCTTTAGCAGCACCTATACCGAACTGACCACCAAGGAACTGAGCGATCGCCTTGGGAATCACCCCTATGCCCTGCACACAGAGCCGTTCAAAATCGACTATCGCGACGGCGAGTTTGTCGATCCCACCTGGGCCTACACCCTGGGGCAACTGGTGGGAGATGGTTCCCTGTGCCAGTCCAACGGCAAGCCCCAGCTTCAGCTGCGCCTCTATGGCGCTAAGAGTTACCAAAGCCTAGCCCTGGCTGGGCGCACCTCTGGCAAGCTGCGCTACTACGCCGAAAATCCTCAAACCCCCTGCCTGCTCTACACTGGCTTCCACGAAAACTTTGATCCAGAGCAGGTACGCGCCCTCAAGGGTGAGGCCCAAGCTCTAGATGCCTTGGCCAGCTGGAACCGGGAGGGCATTCTGCACTTCATCGCTGGGTTAATTGATGCCGATGGCTCTGAAACCCCCTCCGGTGGCGTGCGCCTCTATATTTCCGATTACGAGCGGGCCTATCGCCTGTATCTGCTGCTGCTGAAGTGCGGCATTCGTTCCTCCATCAACCTGGCGGCCCAGGCCGGAAGCGAAACTAACCTGGGAGTGCGGCAAAAGGATTTGTGGTATCTGCAAATTACCGACTGCGCCGCTATTCCCTGCCAGCGGGTGGATACGTCTAGGGGCCATGCACCCAAGACCAAGGGCAAGCGGCAGGTGATTCGTTCCGTGGAACCGATCCCCGGCCAGCACGATAGCTTCTGCTTCAACGAGCCGGAATTGCATAAAGGCGTTTTTGGTGGCACCTTGACGGGGCAGTGCAACCTGGCGGAGGTGCACCTCAACCAGCTCGACCCTGAGAACTTGCAGGATCAAGAAGATGCCTTTACCGCAGCCGCCCTGTCGGTAGCGGTGCTGCTCAACCACCAGTTCCAGGAGCCTCGCTACCAGAAGTCGCGCCTAGAAGACCCGATTGTCGGCGTCTCCTTTACCGGGCTGTTTGACTTCTTTGTGATCGCCCTGGGGGTCGAGTGGCTGCGCTGGTGGGAGGCCGGTCGCCCCAACACCATGCAGGGGCTAGATTTCAAGGCCAGAGAAGAAGAATATCTGACCCGCTGGAAGGATATTGTCCACAAGGTCGTGGGGGAATATTGCGATCGCCACCATCTAGTGCGCCCCAACCGCTGCACCACCGTACAGCCGGCGGGCACAAAATCGCTGCTGACCGGGGCTAGCCCCGGCTGGCACCCGCCCAAGGCCCAGCGCTTCATTCGCCGCATCACCTTCCGCAAAAACGACCCGGTGGCCATGGCCTGCATCGACTACGGCTACACCGTGTTGCCCTCCCAGACCGACAAAGATGATCACGGCAATCTGCTCAACGACCCCTTCGACCCCCGCTGCACCGAGTGGCTGGTCGAGATTCCGGTGGAAGTGCCCTGGGCCAACCTGCCCGGTGCCGACGAAATCGCCATTGAGAAATTCTCGGCGGCGGCTCAGTTTGACTTCTACATGCAGGTGCAAAAGCACTACACCACCCACAACACCTCCGCCACCATCGAGTTTCGCGAACCGGAGCTAGAGTCGCTGGCCGAGCGCATCTACCAGGTGATCCAAAACGACGAAGGCTATATCTCCGCCGCCCTGCTGGCTCGGTTCGACGACCTGCAAACCTTCCCCCGCCTGCCCTTTGAACCGATCGACAAGGCCACCTTTGAGGCCCACAAGCAGCAGGTTGAGGCCCGGCGCGGTACCGACAACTTCCACAGTGCCCTATCCCGCTACGATGCGGGTGAGATGATTGAGGCTGGCCCCGCTGGCTGCGACTCTGACAAGTGCATGATGCCGGAGCAAAAGCCCGACTGAGCCCGTCTAGGATAGGGAGATAGCGAAAAGCGTGTCTGGCTGAGCCAGGCACGCTTTTTTTAGGGAGAGTTTGGTTGAGGGCAAACAACCGTTTCCCTGGGGAATCGGGGGTAGCCAAGCAGGATTCGGTCTCAGATCTCAGCTCAGATCACTGATGTCGTCGATGCTGTCTAACAGGTCGTCGGAGGCAGATTCGGTGCCAGGGTCATTGAGCAGACTTTCCAGGTCTTCGGTATCAAAATCGGTGGTGTCGAAGTTGGCAGTAGCAAACTCGGCTGTGTCGAAGTTGGCACTGGCAAAATCGCCCCTGGCAAAATCGTCCCTGGCAAAATCGGTGGTGCCAATTTCGGCATCTAGGCTAAATCCTGCGTTCGGATCGCCCTCGGTATCGCTATCGAGCTGATTGTTATCGAGCAGGCCAGCTAAATCTAAATCGTCTGTGGCGGCTGGGGTATCCGACACCGGAGAAAAGTCATCCACATCTAGATCGAAGCCGGTGTCCGGGGTAGTTTCATTGGCCAAAGAGATGGCGTTTGCCAGATCAAAATCGGCTGAGGGTGGGGCAGCGGCTGCGGTTCCGGTCTGAAGCAGTTGTAGGCGAGCTTCGTAGCTCTGCTCTAGTTCCTGGGTGCGCTGGGTGAGCTCATCTTGGTAATGCTCAATTTTTTCGGCCAGCTTTTGCTCATAGTCCAGCCGCAGGGCCGCCTCTAGTTCACGGCGCAGATTGAGCTCTAGCTCTGCGGTGGAGGGCTGGTCTGACGCGCCAACGGAGGGGCTGGGGCTCTTGCCTGAGACCATTTGCAGTCGGGCTTCATACTCTTGCTCCATGGTCGCTAGACGCTGAGCCATGTCGTCTTGGTACTGGGCAATGCGTTCGGCCAGCCGTTGGTCGTACTCGATCTGGAGGCGAGTTTCTAGATCGGCGAGGCTGGCGGCAGCGGCAAGGCTGGCTATCGACTGATCGGCTGGCCCCAGCAATCCGGGGGAGATATTGCTCGGTGACCGCTGGCCCTGGGTTTGGTCAAAGCCAGATTGCGCCGCGATCGCACTGGCGGTCGCCTCTGCTAACCGTTGGTCATAGTCTTGCTGAACCTGCGATCGCACTTCAGCCAGCCGCGCTTGCAGATGCTGCTCGTAGGCCTGCTGCATTTTAGCAGCGACCTCTTTGAGGCGGGTTTCATACTGTTTACGAATGCGCAGCTCCACCGAGCTGTCGGCGGCGGCGGCATCGCCCTCCCGGCTCTGACGGGCGCTGTACTCGGCCTCTAGATCGTTGCGCTGATCCTCAAGCTGGGCTTGGTAGCGCTCTGTGCTGGCGGCCAGCTGCGCTTCGTAATCTGCTTGCAGCTGCAGGGTGGCATCGCGCAGCCGCTGCTCATGCTCTACCTCTAGGTCGGTCTGACGTTTTTGGCTCTGGTGCAAGGCCTCAGTCAGCTCATTTACCTGGCCCTGGCGCAGATAATAGCCGACAATGACCGCCAGCAGCAGACCAATTAAACTGGCAATAATGAGACCTTGCGTAAGTTGAGGCATGGTGTTTTCCCTCTGTAAAACATTTAAGACGAGCTGTAGAGCATCCACACCTGAGGGGCAGAAAACCAGCACTACCCCACCTTTGCAGCCACTGAATATTGACCATCAATGATATACGCTGAACCCCGTTTAGGATCTCAAACTTTACTCGGCCCAGCTGGCTTCCCTCCTCACTCAGGCGACCCAATTCCCAACCATTCCATACCAGTTCTAGGCCAGTTCTATGACAGTTTATGACCGAGGCGAGGGCAGCTCGACGAGCCCTTGGGATCATCCCCTAGAATAAATGCACAGTTAGAATGAACACACAGCAGGCGCGGTACAGCCTGCCTCCCGCTCTTTATTTCCTACACCCTTGCTTATGACCCAGCCCTCCCACCGCTCGCCCGCCCCCAGTGCCGCCCCCTCAGCCCCACCCGAGGATGACGCTCTGAATCTGGCCTACGCCATGGCCGCCGCCGCCGATGAGCGTAAAGCAGGCGATATCACCATCCTCCAGGTGGGAGATGTGTCGTATCTGGCCGATTACTTTGTGGTGGCTACTGGCTTTTCAGCGGTACAGGTAAGGGCCATCACCCGCTCCATCGAAGCCACCCTCGAAACCGACTACAACCGCCACCCTCTAAGAGTCGAAGGCCAGGGTGAGGGCAGCTGGATTGTGATGGACTACGGCGAAGTGATCGCCCATATCTTTATGCCCGAGGCGCGAGACTTTTACGACCTAGAGGCCTTTTGGGGCCACGCCGACCAGATCATCTACCAGAGCGCTGGCCAGCAGTTTAGCCCAGCTCAGTAGGGTCTAGGGTGCCGGGTTCAAGAACTGCCATCAACCGTAAACCGAACACCTCAAACCCTGCCCCCCTAGCCCACGTCACCTTGGCCAGCGCGATCCCAGCACAACCAAAGCAAGACCATAAATTCATGGGCGACGATTCCTATTGGCGGGCAATTCGTTTAGGCTAGAGCTAGATTTTTGTAGCGTCGGCAATGCCTCAACGATGTCCGGTACCGGCTGAGCAACAGCCCATTAACGAATATCAGGATGTGCAAGAGTCCTGGTTCTACGGCTGGGGCAGCCGTGACCTGGTCAGCTACCTCAAGCCTTTAATTATTCTATGGAGTTTGGGCTGGCTGGTTGCTGGGCCGATGGCGGCGGCGAGTTTTGCCCCAGCCAAGCAGCCGCTGCCCTTTGGCCTCAGTGCCGCCATGGGGGCGCTGGTGCTGCCCCTGCTGGCCCTGCTACAGCTGTATGTGGGCTGGTCCCATGTGGGGGGGCGACTGCGCCAGACCACGGTGCCCTACGAAGAGTCAGGCTGGTACGACGGCCAGCTCTGGGTTAAGCCCGAAGAGGTGTCCAACCGCGATCGCCTGATCGTAGACTACCAGGTGCAGCCCGTGCTCCAGCGCGTGCGTCGCAGCCTGGGCGTGATCGCGTTACTGCTGACCCTAGGGCTAATTGTCTGGCCGCTGATCTAGCCGCCGCTGCCTGGCAGCTTTTCTGTTTTCATCGCCATTGTTCACTACTGTTATTCACTACCGCAGGGCATTCCCTATGACCAGCAGTCGGGTTAGTCGACACCAAACTAAAGAGCTAGAAATTCAGCTGCTGCGGGAAGGCATCGCAGAGTCTCACCACATTGCCCACGTAGCCGTGTGCGATAACCGGGGTCGTACCCTATCGGTGGCGGGCAATGGTGAACTGGGCACCTTCATTCGCTCGGCGCTCAAGCCCTTTCAAGCCCTGGCCGTAACGGCGGCTGGGGCACTAGAGCGCTACGGTCTCGACGATCGCGATCTGGCCATTATGTGCGGCTCACACCAGGGCAACATTGAGCAGGCCCGCCAGGCGTTTCACATTCTCTGGCAGGCTGACCTCGACCCCACGGCCCTGCGCTGCCCCACCCCCGAGGGCAAAAAAAGCCCCCTTGAGCACAACTGCTCGGGTAAGCACGCAGGCATGCTGGCCGTCAGTCAGCAGCGCAACTGGCCCCTAGAGAGCTACCTCGACCGCAATCACCCCGTCCAAAAGCTAATTTTGGGCCGCATTTCAGAACTTTTGGGCATGCCCTCCGACGAATTTATCGGTGCCCACGACGACTGCGGTGCCCCCACCTATCTCATGCAACTCAGCCAGATGGCCACGCTGTTTGCCATGCTGTCGTCGGGCAACAACCTCGATATGGAGCGCATTGTGCGGGCCATGACCAGCCACCCTGACATGGTGGGCGGCCCCAACACCTTCGACACCACCCTGATGACGCTCACCCATGGAGCCCTAGTCAGCAAGTCTGGGGCCGAGGGCATTCAGTGCATTGGGCGGGTGGGTGAAGGGCTAGGCCTATCGATTAAGGTAATCGACGGGGCCAAGCGGGCCAAGTATGCCACTGCTATTTTTACCCTGCGGCAGCTGGGCTGGATCTCGCCCTCTGTAGCTGACACCCTAGCCGAGACCTATATGAAAGTTGGTGAGTTTAAACGGCTAGACGTGATCGGCGATCTGCCGATGATGTACTGACGCCAGCCCTGTCTGGCAGGCAGATGACCATCCTAGCTCAGGGGTTTGGGGGCTGGGCGTCAGGTTCAGTATTGGCCCCAAGCCGCTTGTTGGTGCTCTCAATCCCTTGGTCTGCGCCGATTTAGCCGCATCTTCTCTATCGGCAAAAAATAAATTGTTGACTGAGAACATTTAGCGCTATAGTAGACAAGTCGACGCGGGGTAGAGCAGTCTGGTAGCTCGTCGGGCTCATAACCCGAAGGTCCATGGTTCAAATCCATGCCCCGCCACCAACCACAAAAAGAGTCCCTAGATTGTTCTAGGGACTCTTTTTGTTTGGCCAGCTTGTTTGGCCAGATTGTTTGGCCAGCTTATTTAGCCAGATTGTTTGACCAGTCTTGGCCAACGTCCCCCCGGTGGGCGATAGTTGTTTTTGTTTACTCCGTCGAGGCCAGCACCAATGGCTCAGCCCAAGATTATTGTGTTAGACGACGACCCCACCGGCTCTCAGACGGTGCACAGCTGCCTGCTGCTGATGCAGTGGGATGTAGACACCCTGCGCCAGGGGTTGCAGGACACATCGCCAATTTTCTTTGTGCTGACCAATACCCGTGCCCTCCCCGCCGCTGTAGCTGAGCAGGTGACCCGAGAGGTTTGCCAAAATCTAAAGGCGGCGATCGCCCTCGAAGGCGTAGAGGACTATTTAGTCGTCAGCCGCTCTGACTCAACCCTGCGGGGCCACTACCCGGTGGAAACCGATGCGATCGCAGCCACCCTCGGCCCCTTCGACGCCCATTTTCTCGTGCCTGCATTTTTTGAGGGCGGTCGCATTACCCGCGACAGCACCCACTACCTGATGATCGACGGTGTGCCCACCCCCGTCCACGAGACCGAGTTTGCCCAAGACTCTGTATTTGGCTACAGCACCAGCTACCTGCCCGACTACGTGGCCGAAAAAACCTGCGATCGCATCCAGGCCAACCAGGTAGAACGGTTCACCCTCACCGATATCCGGGCGGGCAGCCTAGGGCGGTTGATGTCGCTAGAGCACAACGTCTGCTGCGCCGTCGACGGCGAAACCCAGGCCGACCTCAACCAGTTCGCCCACGATCTGCTCGCCGCCGCCGCCCAGGGCAAAAAGTTTCTGTTTCGCAGCGCCGCTAGCATCCTCACCGCCCTAGCCGCCCTGCCCCCCCAGCCCATCGACGCCGACCACATGCAGACCTACGTGCGCGACGGCGCACCGGGGGCGATCATCGTCGGCTCCCACGTCAAAAAAACCACCGAGCAGCTCGCACAGCTTTTACAGGAACCAGGGGTCACCGGCATTGAAGTCGATGTCGCCCAGCTGCGCGATGGAGCCTCCAAAACTCACAAAACAGTGCTCACCCACACCCTCCAGCAGGTGGTCGCAGCCCACGCCAGCGGCCAGGTGCCAGTGGTCTACACCAGCCGTCAAGAACTCACCTTTGACAGCGTTCAGGCCCGCCTCGACTTCGGGGTTGAGGTCTCTGCTCTGCTCATGGACGTGATCAAAGGCCTACCCACCGACATTGGCTTTTTGATCAGCAAAGGGGGCATTACCTCCAACGACACCCTCAGCACCGGCTTAGCCCTGCGCACCGCCCGCCTGCTGGGTCAAATTCTCCCCGGTGTCTCCGCCGTTCGCACCCCCGCCGACCATCCCCAGTTCCCCGACCTGCCCGTAGTACTCTTTCCCGGCAACGTGGGCGACAAGCAGGCGCTGGCGCTGGCCTATCGTCGCTTGATGGGTCTGGAGGGAGTGGGTGAGTAGATCAGGTAGGTGAGTGGGTGAGCGGGTAATTAACCCACCTACCCACCTACTTCACCCACCCACCTACTCCACCTACCCGGCTCCGCTGCGCTCTTCGCGCAGGTCTTCAATCAGCTGAGCTAGCTGGTCGCTATTGGTGTGATAGACCTCGTTGCAAAAATGGCAGACAGCCTCGGCCCCCTCATCGGTTTCAATCATGTCTTGCAGCTCGTCTTCGCCCAGCATCTTGAGGGCGCGCAGCATGCGATCAAACGAGCAAGGGCATTTAAACTGCACCATCTGGGTCTCGGGCAAAATCTCTAGGCCCAGGTCTCCCACCAGGTCGTCAAAGATTTGGGGTAGGGTTTTGTTGGCCCGCAGCAGGGGCGTAAACCCGGTCAACGCCGCCAGGCGACTTTCAATCAGGTCTACCATGTCGCTGTCTTCAGCGGCGCGGGGCAAAATTTGCAGCAGCAGGCCACCGGCAGCTTCGACTCCGCCGGCCCCCACAAATACACCCAGCACTAGCGCCGAGGGGGTTTGCTCAGAGCTTACCAAGTAGTGGGTCAAATCGTCGCCAATTTCACCCGACACTAGCTCTACGGTGCTGGAGTAGGGGAAGCCGTAGCCCATGTCGCGCACCACATAGACGTAGCCCTGGCGGCCTACAGCACCGCCCACATCGAGCTTACCCTGAGCATTGGGGGGCAGCTCAATGGCGGGGTTATCGACGTAGCCCCGAGCAGTGCCATCCATGCCAGCGTCAACTAAAATGCCACCTAAAGGGCCATCGCCCCGCACGCGAATGTTGACCCGCCCCTGGGGCTGCTTCATACTTGAGGCCAGCAACAGGCCCGCCGACAGGGTGCGACCGAGGGCGGCCGTGGCCACGTAGGACAAGTTGTGGCGCTGCCGGGCCACCTCAGTCAGTTTAGTGGTGATGACACCTACCACCCGAATGCCGCCATCGGCAGCGGTGGCCCGAATCAATTGATCTACCATGCGCTCCCCAGCCTTAACTTAATATTGCTTAGTAATTATTGTAAGAGGTTTGGGGGGCGCAGGTTTGAGGGGGGTTACCGACCCTAGCACCTGGCCCTGACTCCAGACTCAGGTTGCTATGCCCCTGGTTTTCTTTTGGCATACTGAGAGGTGTTGTTTGCGGGCTCATCACTACCCTATGCTAGGCACATTTCAACACAGCCACATCCGCATTGAAGTAGAGGCCACCCAGGCACAAATTCAGGCCAGTTTGGTGCAGCCCGGCAAATTTGGCCATTGGCTTTGGCCCCAGCGCTTTAGCCAGGGGCTACCCGATGCACTCCATAGCGGGCTGAGCTTCACCAGCTATCTGGGTTTGGTAGAAATCCACCACCAGGTTAAAGAGGTTACTGACCACAGCCTGTACATGGTGCTGTCAGGCGGCATCGATGGGTTTCATGAATGGTATTGGGGTAACCAGTGGGTGCAGTCGCGGCTTGAGGGGGTATCGGCTTTACCCCTCAACCTGGGGCAAAGCATGGCGATGTTTCGGCTGCGGCAGTATTTGCAGCAGCCAAAACCCCAGGTTTAATGCCCGGTTAACCAGTAGGCGGCCCAGTCGAAGTGACAGGTTAAAGGAGTTCCCTGTCTGCCTTCTGCCCTCTTACTTCTGCCTTGATGTACTGGGCTGTTAAAGCTTGGTATCATCAGCGTGCCCTCGGCTAGATCTAGCTAAGCCTGGGGCACCTGCCCCAGGGCCTGGGCCAGTTCATCTAAGAACTGGGCCTGGGCTTTGATAATGCGTTTCTTGGCCTCAGCCAAGGAAAACCAGGCGGCTTGATCAACCTCTGGGAACTCTCGCAAGGTGCCCGAATTGGGGGGCCACTCTAAAACAAATGTGTTGCTGTGGAGGCTGGCGGGGTTAAAGTCACCCTCAAAGGCCCAGGCAAACACCAGTTTGCCACCGGCCTGGCGCACCGGCTGCAAGGGGCGAAAATCCCCGGTGGGAGCCTGGCCAGTTTCTTCAAAAAATTCGCGTTTGGCGGCGGCAAAGGTGTCTTCGCCGGGGTCAATTTCGCCCTTGGGAATCGTCCAAGCTTGCCATCGACGATTGACCCAATACGGCCCGCCGGAGTGCACCAGCAACACCTCCAGACCTTGGCCCTGGGTTCGATACATGAGTAGCCCTGCGCTTTTTTTAGCCATGGCAGCGATCGCATTTTGCCCCGGCAGCTTTACCCCTGCCAAGGCCTGCTGTCCTCAAATCATCAGCTTTACATCAACCAACCTCAGCCCTCTATCCCCCCCACTCCATTCCCCGCAGATCGGCAGCACCCTGGGTGGGAGAATGGCAGCCTCTTGACTCAGCAGCCTCAGCATGCCCGCAACTATCCCCATCCTCCCCCTACTGGTAGCCTGGCCTGAGAGCCATCTCGCCTGGGCCAACCGGATCAAATACCACCGAAAGCAGTACAGAGTCTAAGGCCTGACCTAGCATAGTCATAGGGATTAGCCAGTTAAATTAGTTAAACGGTTTCCCATAGTCAGCCAGATTTGCTAGAACTCACTATGCCTTACCAGTACGATATTGACTCCAGTCAAAAGATATATCTTGACAACTCCGATAGTCTCACCCTGATTACCCTTGCCAGCGGTGGCCCAGGGCAACAGCAGCAGGCTGTCACCCAGTTGCCCACCGGCCCCTGGACAGAGCCGCCCCAGGTGGCCAGGGTGGGCGGCGGCGTTTGGGTTCGCTGTGTTACCGCCCAGGGTACATTGGTCTGGCAGATCCAGCACGGGCAAATCAGCACCGCTGATGCCGCCGCCTGGCCCACCGATCAAGCCGTACCGATGCCGACTGCCCAATCGGCGGCTCCGGCCATGGCCCCCATGGCCCCCATGGCCCCCATGCAGCCCATGCAGCCCATGCAGCCCATGCAGATGGGCGATATGCAGATGTCGGCCAACCCCATGACGATGCGCATGGGCAATATGACCCTGGGAATGGGCCACACCGAGGCCTCTGGCCCCACCTCTGGCCCCGCTTCTAGCACGGCCTCTGACTCCAAGAAGTTTTGCACCCAGTGCGGCGCAGCGGTCGGCCCAAGCGATCGCTACTGCGGCAGCTGTGGTCATCAGCTGCAATAGCGCCCCCCCTACAACCGTTGCAAAGTGGCAAAAAAGTTCGAGAGACCAGGTCTCCCGAACTCTTCTGCTGGTCTGGTCAACAGGGCTAGTACTTGCTCCAGCTGATAGTGATAGAGAGCCAGTTAGACCACAGGCTTGGAGCGCTCTAGCCGAGCGGTTTTTTCACTGTCGTCGGCGAAAAAGGTCACGTAGAACCACCCGGCCAGCAAGGCCCCCGCGATGGGAGCCACCCAAAATAGCCACAGCTGGCCGAGCAGCGGGCCACCGACAAATAGGGCAGGGCCAGTGCTGCGGGCCGGGTTAACCGAAGTATTGGTGACCGGAATGCTAATCAGGTGGATTAGGGTGAGGCCTAGGCCAATAGCCACCGGGGCCAGACCGACGGGTGCCCGCAAGTCAGTGGCACCCAAAATGATCATTAAAAAGAAAAAGGTCATCACCACCTCGCAGACCAGGCAGGCCAGCAGGCTAAAGCCGCCGGGGGAGTGGGCCCCAAATCCGTTGGTAGCCAGGGGGTTGCCCACCGAGGGATCAATCACAAAGCCGGGCTGACCCATGGCAATGACGTAGACAATGCCGGCTCCAAAAATGCCGCCCAAAACCTGGGCCACAATGTAGGGCAGTAGTTCACCACTGGGGAAGCGCCCCGCCGCCCACAGCCCAAAGGACACTGCCGGGTTGAGGTGACACCCAGAGATGTGTCCAATGGCGTAGGCCATGGTCAACACCGTCAGACCAAAGGCCAGGGAAACCCCTAGAAAGCCAATACCCAGATTAAACGCACCGCTGCCGTCTAAAAACATTCCCGCCAGTACGGCACTGCCACAGCCGCCTAGCACCAACCACAATGTCCCAAAAAACTCAGCCACACAACGCTTTACGAGAGGCATGGTCAACCGCTCCTAATTCATAAATTTGATATTGTCGATCAGTATGGCTCAGCACAGACTGGCGTCGAGCAACTGTCGCTTTGTCAAAGATTACCTGAAGACTATAAAAGTTTGATAAGACGGCGATCGCTAAATTGTCCTTGGCATGACACGCCCATTTCCCCAGGCTGCTACCCTGAAATAGGCATGTTGCCCTGGCTCAGTTCAATCTTAGTCAGTGGCACAGCCGTCCGCTTGGTTACATTTGCTTTGTTAAACTCTACGAGCATTATTCAGCTAGGGTCATTAGGGAACAGCGCTCACCATGGGAATGCAAGTCTGGCCAGGTCGTCCCCATCCCCTGGGGGCCGTCTGGGATGGCACGGGTACCAACTTCGCCCTCTTTTCAGAAAATGCCACAGCGGTCGATCTATGTCTGTTTGACGCTGACAACTGCGAAACCCAGATTCCCCTCACCGAGGTAGACAACTACGTCTGGCACGGCTTCTTGGTCGGGGTGGGGCCAGGGCAACGCTACGGCTTTCGCGTGCATGGCCCCCACGACCCCGAGGCCGGTCAGCGGTTTAACCCCCACAAGCTGCTGATCGATCCCTACGCCCGTGCCCTAGATGGCGACGTGCTGTTTGACCCGGCCATCTTTAGCTACGACATTGAGGCTAACGACGACTTAGAAAACCTCGATCTATCCTTCTCTGAGATCGATAGCGCTCCATTTATGCCCAAGGCGGTGGTGGTCGATCCTGCCTTTGACTGGGAGGGCGATCGCGCCCCTGAGACACCTTGGCATCAGACTGTCATCTACGAGACCCACGTCAAAGGTCTCACCCAGCGCCACCCAGGGGTGCCCGAGTCGTTGCGGGGCACCTATGCCGGCCTAGGCCATCCTGCCATGGTCGACTACCTCACCCAGCTGGGTATCACCGCAGTAGAGCTGCTGCCGGTGCATCACTTCCACGCCTACCCAGGGCACCTAGCCAACACCGGGTTGCGCAACTACTGGGGCTACGACTCCCTCGGCTACTTTGCTCCCTACGGCGGCTATAGCAGTGCGGGTGCCCAGGGCGGGCAGGTGAATGAATTTAAGCAGATGGTTAAGGCGCTGCACCGGGCTGGCATTGAGGTAATTTTAGATGTGGTTTACAACCACACTGGCGAGGGCAGTCACCTGGGGCCAACCCTCAGCCTGCGGGGCATCGACAATGCCGCCTACTACCGTCTAGTCGAAGGCGCTCCCCGCTACTACATGGATTTCACCGGCTGCGGCAACTCCCTCAATGTGCGCCACCCGCAGATTCTCAAGCTGATCATGGACAGCCTGCGCTACTGGGTGCTAGAAATGCACGTCGATGGCTTTCGATTTGACCTGGCCTCGGCCCTGGCCCGAGAACTGTACGAGGTCAACAGCCTGGCCGCGTTCTTTGACATCATCCACCAAGACCCAGTGTTGTCCACCACTAAGCTGATCGCCGAACCCTGGGATCTAGGTGAGGGAGGCTACCAGGTGGGCAACTTTCCGCTGCTGTGGTCGGAGTGGAACGGCAAATACCGCGACTCCATGCGCGACTTTTGGCGCGACCAAGACTGCCGACTGGGAGAATTTGCCTTTCGCGTTACCGGCAGTTCTGACCTCTACCAGGTCAACGGTAGACGCCCCCACGCCAGCATTAATTTCATCACCTGCCACGACGGATTCACGCTGCGAGATTTGGTCAGCTACAACGAAAAGCACAACCTGGCTAACCACGAAAACAACCGCGACGGCGAAAGCTATAATCGCTCTTGGAACTGCGGGGCCGAAGGCGAAACCGATGACGATGAGATTTTGGCGCTGCGGCACAAACAGCAGCGCAACTTGATCGCCACTCTGCTAATGTCCCAGGGGGTACCGATGCTGCTGGGCGGCGACGAACTGGGCCGCACCCAGCAGGGCAACAACAACACCTACTGCCAAGACAGCGAGTTGTCGTGGTTTGACTGGCAGCTCGACGACGCCCAGCAGGCTCTTTTGACCTTTACTCGTCAGCTCATAGCCCTGCGCCAACAGCACCCGGCCTTTGCCCATCGCCACTGGTTTCAAGGGCGCGAAATTCACGGATCTGGGGTACATGACATCGGTTGGTACAACCCCGACGGCAGCAAAATCACCGATTCCCAGTGGCACGACGACTCAGCCAAGGCGATTGCCATTTTTCTCAATGGTGAAGAGTTGATGGCCTCTGACGCTAAGGGGCAGCGGCTTTTAGACGACAGCTTTCTGCTGTGTTTTAATGCCCAGGCCAAGCGTCAAGCCTTTCAAATTCCCTCTTCGGTCAAAAAAGAACGCTGGCTGAAGCTGATCGATACCGCCACTCCCCTAGGGTTTATGCCTGAATCCGTTGAGGAAAAACGGATTTATCGCCCCGGTGAGGCGATCGCAGTAGCCGACTTTTCGTTAGTGGTGTTCACCAGCCCCCGCGCCGAACAGTTTCGCGCCGAACAGTTTAAGGACTAGCCATGCTCACCTACGAACGCATCTACGCAATTGTGCGCCAGATTCCGGTGGGTCAGGTGGCCACCTACGGCCAGGTGGCTGAGTTGGCCGGGCTGGTGGGCAAACCTCGCCTGGTGGGCTACGCCCTCTATCGGGTCGATATGGCCGCAGGCGACGTGCCCTGGCAGCGAGTGATCAATGCCAAAGGTGAGGTGTCTCAGTCGCCCCAGCGCAACGGCACCGACTATATTCAGCGGGCCATGCTCGAAGACGAAGGCATTGAGTTTGACTCCGGAGGTCGCATTGACCTGCGTCTATACCGATGATGCCCACCCGAATCAGTGATCGAGCAGGCACTAGCAGTATTCGGAGAAACGCTGGATTAGGCAGCTTAATCGACGGCCACAGCCACTTCTTCTTCGACGTAGACCTCTTCGGGCTCGTCAACCAGTTCACCCGCCTGCTCAGCAGCCTGACGGCGCATGGCTTCGCGATACTTGGCCGCCATTTCCTCAGCTTTGTCATAGACCAGGTCAGGATTTTTCACCATGTCGCCCGGCTCAGGCTCAAGCTGCTTGGTCGACAGCGAAATTCGTCCACGCTCGGCGTCAAGGTCGATGATCATGACCTTGATCTCATCGTTGACGTTGAGCACGCTGTGGGGGGTATCGATGTGATCGTGGGAGATCTCAGAGATGTGCAGCAGACCGCTGACACCGCCGATATCGATAAAGGCACCGTAGGGCTTGAGACCCCGGACGGCCCCGAGCACCACTTCACCCACCTGCAGGCCATTCATCTTGCGCTCGACTAGGGCGCGGCGATGACTGAGCACCAGACGGTTGCGCTCTTCATCCACCTCCAGGAACTTGAGGGGCAGATCTTCGCCCACCAGGTCTTCCTTGGGTTTGCGGGTGCTGATGTGGGAGCCAGGGATAAAGCCTCGCAGCCCCTCGATACGCACCAGGGCGCCGCCCCGGTTGGTGGCAAACACGCCAGATCGCACGGTGGCGTCTTCTTGCTGAAGCTGACGTACCCGCTCCCAGGCGCGCATGTACTCAATGCGGCGGATGGAAAGGGTGAGCTGACCATCTTCATTTTCGTCGGTGAGAATGAAGAACTCGCGGGTTTCGTTAGAGCGCAGCACCTCTTCGGGGTGGTCGACGCGGTTGATCGACATCTCCTGAATCGGCAAGTAGGCGGCGGTCTTAGCACCAATGTCAATCAGGGCACCCCTGGGTTCGAGACTAAACACGGTGCCAGAAACGGTATCGCCTGGGTTGAAGTGATAGTCGTACTGGTCTAATAGCGCGGCAAAGTCTTCGTGTGTAAACCCGATGTCAGCTTCCTTTACGTCCTGATTGAGCATGCTAGTGTTGTCCTATTATTTCTCCGTAATACTGCGGTTTCCGTGTAGACGTACAAAACAATCAACTCAGATATGTGACAGCCAACCCCCACGCGCAAGCGTGCTGGCATAGACAGCCCGATAAACCCACAGGATTAAAATTATAGCCGAAGAGGCGGTGTAGTTGATCGCCCAGGATTGCTATTGGTCTGGGGCAAGGGCAAAATGAACAGCAGCCCTCTACTTTAGAGCTTTGTATTCTGGGGCTTTGTGCCCTAGGGCTGGATATGCCGGGGGTTAGGCCGACACGATATAGCTAGAAGATTGGCCATTTTCAAAGTGCCCGGGCTCAGAACTACCAGCCCCCGGGCTGCCCAGCCCAGGGCCATCTCCTTGGGCGATCTCCTCCCCGTGCTGCAGTTGGCTGAGGGTTTCGGCAAAGTCGCGGATGCCCTGAAACTGTCGGTACACCGAGGCAAACCGAACAAAGGCCACTTCGTTCATGGCCTGAAGCTTGGTCAAGACCATCTCGCCAATCTCTGCACTGGTCACCTCTCGGGTGGCCCGCTGCTGGAGTTCGGCCTCAATATCGTCGACGATAGACTCCATCGCCAGGGACGACACCGGGGTTTTTTCACAGGCGCGCACGATGCCGCGCAAGATCTTCGATCGCTCAAATAGCTCTCGATCGTCGCTGCGCTTGATTACGGTGACGGGCACATACTCAATGCGCTCGTAGGTGGTAAAGCGCCGTTCACAGCGCAGGCATTCTCGCCTCCGCCGAATGCTGCGCCCCGCCTCCGCCGATCGCGACTCGAGGACTCGATTATTCAGATGCTGACAGAACGGGCAATGCATTGGCTACACTCCCACAGGGAGGATGGGGATCGCCGCTTCAACGGGTGTCGATAGCGTAGAAAAAAGAAATGCAAGCTCTTCCACGGGAAAAGCTTGCATCTATATTAATTAAATTGTTGGAAAACAATCGAAATGACCTCAAAATCTCACCAATGTTGCTTAGTCTATGAACTCAGCAACAGGGCTAAAGCCTGGCCATGGCTCTAATCTTTGGTGATGCGAGGGGGTTCGCGAAAGGCGATCGCAAAAAACAGGGTGCCAATGATGCAGGCAAAAATGAAGATGTAAGCGACAGCTTCCATGGTTAAAAAGTCTCCTACTCAACCGGGTTATCTCTAGTCTACTAGGATTCTTAGCAACGTGCCCGACAGGTGAGATTCTATCCACCACTGCCGGGCACATTATTGCTTCACCTCAAGGCATTTAAACGCGCTCTTCGGTGCGAGTAGAGGTGTCGCCCACCTTCTGGAAGAAGCCCCACTCGACCTGCTCAGGAGACAGGTCAGGGTCAACCCCGGCAAACACATCGCGGAACAGAGTACGAGACCCGTGCCAGATGTGGCCGAAGAAGAACAGCAGCGCAAACACCGCGTGGCCGTAGGTAAACCAGCCGCGAGTGCTAGTGCGGAATACCCCGTCAGAGCCGAGGGTTTCACGGTCGAACTCAAAGGGCTCGCCCAGCTGCGCCTTGCGGGCGTAACGCTTCACCAGAGCGGGTTCAGTGATGGTCTGCCCAGCCAGTTCGCCGCCGTAGAAGGTGGCGGTGACGCCAGTCTGCTCAAAGCTGTACTTCGACTCAGCCCGGCGGAAAGGAATGTCGGCTCGCACAATACCATCTTTATCGACCAGCACTACGGGGAAAGTCTCAAAGAAGTTTGGCAGGCGACGCACAAACAGCTCACGACCCTCGCTGTCTTTGAACACGGGGTGACCCAGCCAGCCCTCGGCGATGCCGTCGCCTTGAACCATGGGGCCAACCCGGAACAAACCACCTTTAGCCGGGCTGTTGCCCACGTAATCGTAGAAGGCCAACTTCTCAGGAATGCCAGCGTAGGCATCGGCCAGGGAGTATCCAGCGTTGACATCCGCCTGCACTCGACGCTGAATTTCTTGCTTGAAGTAGTCACCATCCCACTGGTAGCGGGTAGGGCCAAACAGCTCAATCGGAGTAGCGGCACTGCCGTACCACATGGTGCCTGCCACCACAAAGGCCGCAAAGAACACCGCTGCAATACTGCTAGAGAGCACGGTTTCGATGTTCCCCATCCGCAACGCCTTGTAGAGACGCTGGGGCGGGCGCACCGTCAGGTGAAACAGGCCAGCAATGATGCCCACAATTCCGGCGGCGATGTGGTGGGCCACAATACCACCAGGATTAAACGGGTTAAAGCCTGCGGCTCCCCATTCTGGAGCCACTCCTTGGACGTGGCCCGTCAGGCCGTAGGGGTCAGACACCCACAGCCCCGGCCCCCAAAGACCGGTCAGGTGAAAAGCGCCAAAGCCAAAACAGAGTAGGCCCGACAGAAACAGGTGAATGCCAAACATCTTGGGCAGATCAAGCGCCGGTTCACCGGTGCGGGGATCGCGGAACAGGTCTAGATCCCAATAGACCCAGTGCCAGCAGGCGGCCAAAAACAGCAGGCCCGAAAGCACGATGTGAGCCGCAGCCACCCCCTCAAAAGACCAAAATCCGGGGTTGACAGCAGTTGCGCCAGTGACGCTCCAGCCCCCCCACGACTCGGTGACGCCCAGGCGCGCCATGAAGGGCATCACAAACATGCCCTGCCGCCACATGGGGTTGAGCACGGGGTCGCTGGGGTCAAACGTGGCCAATTCGAACAGCGCCATTGAGCCGGCCCAGCCAGCTACAAGGGCCGTATGCATTAGGTGTACAGCAATCAGTCGCCCGGGATCATTTACGACGACGGTGTGTACCCGGTACCAGGGTAGTCCCATTGACTACGCTCCTCCTCTAGGTAAAACAGTAATGTTTTGTGGAATTGTCTTAAGCATGCCAGATACTGATTAGCCTATCAGAATCAGGCTCTCAGAATTGCCCCAATTGACCTCAGCATCCCGGGGTTGCCCGATGGGGCCACGCCGTTGTTGGATGGAGACGCATTTGGTACAGATGAGATGTAACAATGAAATTACTTAACGAAGTTTAACTAGTCCAATATCCCCTCGCAACTAGTGGCCGGGGGCAGGCGGAGCAGTTACTGTGCGGGGGCACCTCGGCCTAACGGCCAAAGGCTTGTTCTACCGCCATTATCGACGCAGAACGCGAAGGAGATTCCCTAGATGGCCAATGTTAAGTTTGTTAACGAAGACGCTGAGATTGTCGTTGCCGATGGAGCCAACCTGCGTTTTAAGGCGCTAGAAAATCGCATCGATATCTATACCTTCAGCGGCAAGCTGATGAACTGCGGCGGCTATGGGCAGTGTGGCACCTGCGTAGTAGACGTGGCGGCGGGGGGCGAAAACCTGTCGCCTCGCACCCAGGTCGAAGAGCGCAAGCTGAAGAAGTGGCCCTCGACCTGCCGGTTGGCCTGCCAGGCTACGGTACATGGCCCGGTGTCGGTGATTACTAAACCTAGCCGCAAGTCTAAGCCGTCCTCCTCGCCAACCTCTAAGCGGGCATAGCCTGAGGCTGAGTTGAGGGCGGAGCTTTGGCCTAGGCCGACATTCTCATCGAGTAGAGTGATATCCTGTAGCTGTTGGATTCTAAGCTGCGCAGGTTTTTGGCCAGCTAGGTTGAGCAGCTAGCTCAGCCAGAGGGTCTAACGTGACGTGAAACGTGACGATGTTGGGTTGAGAGTATAGGCAGGCACTGATGGAAGTTAACAAGCTTGGTTTTGTAGCTAGCATTCTGTTTGTTTTAGTACCGACGGTTTTTCTGCTGATTCTGTACATTCAAACCTCTAGCAAGCAGACCGGCTCCTAGGCGGCTAGCCTGGGCAACATGGCTGGTACTGTCCCGTTTTAACGGCGGGAGGTAGGGGTTGAGGTGTACGTAAGGGTTTAGGTGTACTCCAAGGGCGCTGGGCTGACCGGCGCTTTTTTGTATAGGTTTTTGGTATGGATACTTTTTGCACAGGTGTTTTTATGGCCTTGGCCATGGTTGACTGCGTCTGCGATCGCAAACGTTCCTCGCCAGCAAACCCATGACCTACTGTCTGGGCATCTTGGTCAAGGAGGGGTTGGTGCTAGCCGCCGACTCTCGCACCAATGCTGGGGTCGACTACATATCGTCGTATCGCAAGCTGTTTGATTTTTCTAAGCCTGGGGAGCGGGTGATCTTGCTTTGCACCTCGGGCAATCTGTCAATTACCCAGGCGGTGGTGCATCAGCTGGGTCAAGATATTAAGTGCGATCGCACCCCCAACCTCCACACCCTCCCTACCCTGTACGACGTGGCCCGCTACCTGGGGGATCAAATTCGTGCTCTACAGGAGACCGATCGCACCTGGCTGGCCAAAGACAAGATTGATTTTCAGTGCAGCTTTTTGCTGGGTGGCCAGGTGCAGGGGGAATTGCCTGAGCTGTTTTTGGTCTACAGCCAGGGCAACTGCATCAAAGCCACCCCAGAGACACCCTTTTTGCAGATTGGCGAAACCAAGTACGGCAAGCCCATCCTCGATCGGACGCTGGGGTTTGATGTGCCCCTCGATGCGGCAGCTAAATGTGCTCTACTTTCGATTGACTCGACCATGCGGTCAAATCTGTCGGTGGGGCCACCGATCAACATGACCCTTTATCAGGCCAACAGTTTTGAAGTACGCCATCGCGCCCAGTTTCAGGCGGGCGACCCCTACCTAGTCAAAATGCGCCAACATTGGGAAGTTGCCCTGCGGGAGGCGTCGAGCAGTATGCCCGACATCTCTTGGAACCAAACCGACAGTTTATCGCCCCTGGGTATTGCCGACCTGGGTGATACTTGACCCTTAGTCGTTGGCTGATGGGTCTAGCTCGACCGGGCTAGTACATTAAGGCAGAAGGCAGAAGGCAGAAGGCAGAAGGCAGAAGGCAGAAGGC
>RECJ01000092.1 GCA_007694115.1 Leptolyngbya sp. DLM2.Bin27
GGGCGATCGCCCCAAACTGAAGCAGCTCAAAGACCTTGATCACCAGGGGAATGCAAAAAATCACCAGCAGGTGCCAGCTCTGGAGCGCCACCAGGCCGTAGCCTCGCCGCTCGGCGGTGCGGTGAACTGCCCAGGCCAGGCCGATCAGGGGCAGCAAAAACAGGCTCTGAAATAGCATCTGCACCGTGGGGTGCCAGAAGGACGATCGCTGAAACTGGCGATCGAGCTGCTGAAACTGGCTGTCGTTGTTGAGCAGGGCGATCAACGGCTGGCTGGCGGGGGTTTGGGCCAGCTGGGTTTGCAGGTCGCTCTGCTGCGATCGCAGCTCTTCCAAACTGGCGTTGTTGCGCTCCAGGGTAGCGCGGGCCTGGGAGGCCTCCACCTGGTTGATGGATTGATCCTGCGGCTGCCCGGCGATCTGCTCTAGCAGGGTCGAGTCGTACTGGCTGCGGATGGTCTGGTTTTCTTGCTCTAGGGTGGCTATGGTGAGCTGGTTTTGGTCAAGGCGGTTGAGAATGTCGCGATTTTCGCTGGTGTTAAGCCCGTCGGCGGTGGCAGCATAGTCGAGGCAGATGGGTGACACTTCGCCCAGGTGGCCCGCTGCGTTACGGCGGTAGTCAGCGGCCCAGCTAGAGTCTGGGGCTTCATGAATCCGCAGGGTATTGCGGAGAATATCGTAGTTGCGATCGCCCTGGGTTTGGGCTCGATACCCGGCCCAGGGGCTGTGGCAGGGGTAGGCCTGGTAGGGGGCCAGCGGCCAGCGGCCAATGTCGTTGAGGCCGCTAAACACGTTGAATAGAACAAACAGGTCGATCAAAATGATCACCGCCAGGCTGGCCCGGTTGACGGGCTCATTGTTGACGGTGCGGGCCTGCCTAAAAAACCGGCGAAACTGCCGACGAACTCGGGTAAACATGGCTTAGACTCCTGCGGCGTGCTGATCTGACTGTAGCCCTTGCCACTGGCAGTACTAACTTCTGCCGACCAGTTTGTGGCGCTGTCTGCCTGGGGGTATAGGTCGGCTTGGGGAGACCGCGATAGAGTACGAAGACTGACAACCGAATGCCAAAATATCGACTGCTGGGTTGCAAGTCGTAGTCATAATGAGTATGATTTAGAGGTGTTCCCTGAGAAGCGCCTCAGGCTGTAGTGGTAGGATTTCAGTATTCGATTTTCCTGTAGGCAGCCGTTCCGGCGCATCCACAAGTTTGCTGGTTTCCAGTTCACCTGTCAGATCGATTCGATTTTCCAATAGTAAAAAGAGGCCCTATGGTTGCAACTCCTGTAAAAACTCAAGCTCAGCGTCGATTTTACCCGACCCGCATTGATATGGCGGCCAATGTGCGATCGCAGGTCTGTGAGATTTTAAACCAGACCCTAGCCGCCACCCTCGACCTCAAAACCCAGACCAAGCAGGCCCACTGGAACGTCAAGGGCATGGATTTCTTCCAGCTGCACGAGCTGTTTGACGAGCTAGCCGGCGAGCTAGAGGGTTACGTCGACATGGTGGCTGAGCGCGTCACCGCCCTGGGCGGCACCGCCATGGGCACCGCCCGCATCGCCGCCTCCGAGTCGATCTTGCCCGAGTATCCCTTCGATGCCATCGAAGGGGCCGAGCATGTGACGGCCCTAGCCGAGCGATTTGCCGCCTACGGCAAGCATCTGCGCGAAGCCATCGACACCACCGACAATCTCGGCGACGCCGACACCGCCGACCTCTACACCGAGATCTCCCGCACCATCGACATGCGTCTGTGGTTCCTAGAGGCCCACCTGGTGAAAAAGTCTGACTTGGACTAGGCTGCCAAGCCAGGGGTGACGGTTAGTAGGGTTTGAGGTGTATGGTATGGGGCTTACGGCAGTCCTCCAGCCCTATACCTGGCCCGGTGCCAGCCTCCTAGGCATGGTCCTGGGTTGTTCCTGGGCCAATACCGAATCCTGCTTGGCTACCCCCGATACCCCTGGGCGAACCGCCGTTCGCCCCTACAGGTTGGCCGATTGGCAATTGGGGTAGGGAATTCGGATTTGGTATAAGCCGGTAATGGTCTGGTGATTACCCGGCTGCTGCTGCAAAGGGTGTGGCAATCAACCTAGGCGGTAGGTCAACACTTAAAACTCAAGGACAGCGATACTACTCTGTATCGCTGCCCTTAGTGAACGTTGTAGCTTGCCAGGGTTAACCCAGGCAGACTTTACCAGACTCTACTCGGCGGTGGCCAACTCAGTGCTGCCCCGACGACGGCGGCTGGTCAGGGTGTTAAACAGCATCTGACCGATCGCCTTCACCAGGTTGCCCTCTAGCTCCTTAAACATCTCCATATTCAGTGCAAAGGCGTCGTTGGCCTCTGCCACAATGCTGGCCACCATGGCGTCATCCACCGGGGCGGCATCGATCGACTCGCGGTACTTGGCCTTAAACGCCTTCTCGTCGGCAATGTCAGGAAACTCGTAGAAGGCGGTGCCCTCGCCCTCTGACAGGTTCATCGCCCGCTGGGCAATGCCCTTGAGAATTTGCCCGCCCGACAGGTCGCCGATGTAGCGGGTGTAGGAATGGCTCACCAGCAGCTCGGGCTGGGTATTGGCCACCTCGCGAATGCGGTCAACGTAGCGCTTGCCGCCGGGGGTCATAGAGATCTCGCTGGCCCAGTTAGGGCCGTGGTAATAGGCCAGATCGGCCTCTAGCGACGCTTTGCGGTGTAGCTCAGGAAAGTAAATTTTAGAGACAACCGGGTGATCTCTGTGGCGCTCTAGCTCTTCTTCCATTGCCGCATAGGCGTAGTAAAAGTTGGCCACCAGCTTGCGGTAAGAATTCTTTTCAACCACGCCCCGCAAGAAGCAGCGCACAAAGCCCATGTTCTCGGCCATGGTGTGGGCTTTTTTGGTGCCTTCGCGCAGCTCGGTGGATAGGTTACTAGTCATGCTGACTGTCTCGCTCTAGGTTGATTTAAGGGTGAGTTTAAACGGAGTTTCGATGGCACTAAGCCTGCTTAGGCACCCCGATCTTCTGGAAATTGGTGCCTCAGGTGGTGGCTGAGCCTGGGGTTTAACTTGCCATGAAAAAGGCTACATTTGTTTAACTTAGACTGATTTGATCACTGTTTCCATTACGAATTTTTACAGGCAGTTTCCTTGGCTGAGTAGTCGCAGGCAGAAACAGCCCCCTTACTCCCGCAAGGCATAGCATCTGGAATACAGAGAATCCCCTGCCTGCCTTTATCCTTCTGTCTTAACGTACTAGGCCTTAATGGACTAGGCTGCCATACGGGTCAGCAGCACCGGGCAAGTGGCGTATACCCGCACATAGTCGGTGAGGGACTCGCCCAGCACCTTGTCTAGGTCAGGTAGACCCTTGGCAATGGTGGGGCGGCGATCGGGAGAGCCCAAAATGATCAGATCCATGTGGCGGTCTTCTGCCAGTTCGCAGATCCGGCGGCCAGGCTTGCCCTCGGGGGCGGCCAGCTTGTAGTCGATGCCGTACTTTTTCACCTCGGCGGCGGCGGCCATCAAAATGGGGTCTTGGTTGGGGTCGGCGCTGGCCACGTCAAAGGGTTTGGCCTTGAGGCTAGAGACGGTGTGGACTAGGGTAAGCTCGCTGCCCTTGATGTCACGCAGCAGCGAGATGGCGATGTTTAACCCTTCCTTGGCCGAGTCAGATTTATCCATGGCCACCATCACCCGCTTGATCGGGCGAATGCTGTAGAGGTCGTCTTTGACCAGCAGCATGGGCCGCGACGACAGCTGAAACACGTATTGGCTAACGGAGTTTTCGAGAATGGCTTTCAGCCCCTGCAAGCCGCGCGATCCCATGACAATCAGGTCGGCGTCAATTTCTTCGGCCACCTGAATCACCACGTCTTTGGGATCGCCCTCGCGCAGCACAGCGGTGACTCGGCTGGGGTCAAGGTTGAGGTTGGTAATGGCGGTGGCCAGGGTGCGGCCCCCAGATTCCCACTTGGCAGCCATGGCTTCGGCAGACACTTGGGAGGGCACCACGTGCAGCACCGTTACCGAGGTGCGCTGCACCAGGGGAATCTCCATCAGCACCTTCATCATCGCTTCGGTGTTGCCGGTGCCAGAGTCGGCTAAAAGAATTTTTTCAATCATGGTTTTTTGGTGGTGTTCTCAGATCATCATAGGGATTGGCTTCGCGCCTATTTTGGCGCGATTCATAATTTGTAGTAGAGTCGGCCCAATTCCCTGGGTATGTCATTGGCAGAAACAATTCCCTGGTTTGAATATGCCGTCATTGTGCAGCCCCACCACACCGACTACTCGGGTGTGGTCTGGCACGGCACCTACATCGCCTGGATGGAGGAAGCCCGGGTTAACTACCTGGCGGCCAGCGGCCTCACCTTTGCCGACTGGGTCAAGGCTGGGGTCGACCTGCCTGTGGTCGATCTGGCGCTAAAATATCGGCGATCGCTCACCCTGGGCGACATGGCTCTAGTCAAAGCCCGCCTGGCCCCGATCAAAGGCGTGCGCTTTGTGTGGCACTACGACATTCAAAATGCCGCTACCCAAGTGACCTGCATTGAGGGCACCGTCACCTTAGCTACGGTCGATTTCAACACCCGTCGCGTGCTGCGCCGCCTGCCCGCCCCCCTGCAAGCGGCCCTAGAGGCTATGGCCCCCAAAAGTCGCTAGGCCCCAAAAATCGGTAGGATGGGCAAAGCGAAGCCTGCCCGTCTACGTTATAGTTGCCATGCCAATATAGCCATGACCCTGGGCCCAGACTAGCACCCCTGGTTTTCCTGCGATTTCCCCTATGCGCTCCTTTTTCTCTCAAGTGTTTGCTGTTGCCTGTGCTCTGCTGGTGCTGGTGGGATGGATGGCCCTTGCTCCCAATGCCTACGCCCAAGACAACACCGTCGACTATACCCTCACCGATCTGAGCTTCCGCGACTTTGCGGGCAAGCAGCTCTCGGGCACCTCCTTCGCGGCGGCGGAAATGCGAGAGGCCAATTTTTCTAAGGCTGACCTCAGCAAAACTATTCTTACCAAGGCGTCGTTTTTGCGGGCTAATTTGGCCGGGGCCAACCTGTCGGGCACCTTTGCCGATCGGGTGATTTTTGACGGGGCCGACCTCTCTAACGCTATCTTTACCGATGCCCTGCTCACCAGCAGCAGCTTCGGCGAAGCCAAGATCACCGGGGCCGACTTTTCGGGAGCGATCATCGATCGGTTTCAAACGGCGCAGATGTGCAAGTTTGCCGACGGGGTGAATGAGACCACCGGGGTGGCGACGCGGGACAGTTTGGGGTGCCGGTAGGGGCAAACGGTGGTTTGCCCTCTGGGGTCTTTACACAGCGTCTTCATTTCTACCAAAATCCGTCGCAGCACCGTAGGGTGGGCACTGCCCACCATGGGGGGAACGTTTTCCAGCCGTCGCCTTAGACCAAATCCGCCTTGGCTAGCCCCGGTTCGGCTGGGCAAACACCGTTTGCCCCTACCCAATCTGTCTGTTTGGAATCAGGGGTATACGATTCGGATTCGGTATTAGACTGCGATCGCATCCACCCCGGCCGAGTCAAAGTGCTTTTGCAGGGTGACCTTGGGCAGCGGCCCCAGCAAGTGATCCCAGGGCAGGGGCTGCCCCAGTTCCCAGTCGGCGTGAACGTAGTACTCTAACGGCGGAATTTGGCCCTGGAACTCTTTGAAGGCGCGGCGGTAGCTGCCGAGGGTGTCGCCGTAGTGGCGCACGCGCTCTAGCACTGCGCCGAGGCGGCGATCGCCCCGTGAGATCAGCGCCTGAATCACCGACCAGTTGTAGCTCTCGGGGCGAAAGTCAATGCCCTGCGATCGCAGGTGCTTTTGCAGGTATTTGAGCCGTTTCTCAGCCGCTTTGTTGACCCCGTACCACTGGAAAGGGGTGTGGGCCTTGGGCACAAAGGTGCTGCACCCAAAGGTGAGCCGCAGGCCGGGGGCGGCTTTTTTCAGCCGCAGCAGCAGGGCAACGGTTTGCTCTAGGTCGGCCATGGTTTCGCCGGGTACCCCGGCCATGCCGTAGAGCTTCATGGCGCTGAGGCCACCCGCTTTGGCGTTGACGGCGGCTTGCTCAATGTCGTCGGTGGCCAGCTTTTTGTTGACAATGTTGCGCACCCGTTCTGAGCCGCTTTCGATCGCAATGGTGATCGAGCGGCTGTCGTGGCGGGTGAGGGTTGCGGCCAGCTTGGGGGTGACGGTGTTGGTGCGCACCGACGACAGGCTGACCCGCACGTCGTCAAACTGGGGTCGATTTAAATAGTCGAGCAGGGTGTCAAATTCTGGATGCTGGGTGACGGACGCGCCCAGCAGGCCGAGGCGGCTGGTGACGGCTAAACCCTGCTCGATGGCGGGCATGAGCGAGTCTTCTAGGCTGGCGGGGCGAAAGGGCAGGGTGAGGTAGCTGGCCAAACAGAAGCGACACATCTCGGGGCAGCTGCGCACCACTTCCACCATATAGATGTTTTCCCAGGCGGCGTGGGGGGTGACGACGGTGGAGGCCGAGAGCACGTTGCCTCGGTAGGTCTGCTTTTGCACCGTGGCAGGGATATCGGCCTCGATCGGCTCGATGGCGCGCACGCCGCCCGTGGGGCCGTCGTAGGTGACGGCGTAGAGGGCGGGCACGTAGATGCCCGGCACCTGGGCCAGGTGGCGCAGGGTTTCGGCTCGGGAGGCCGACTTGAGCTCGACAAGGGCGTCCACAAAGTCATCTAGCAGGGTTTCGCCATCGCCCAGCAAGATCACATCGAAGAAGTCGGCGAAGGGCTCGGGGTTGGCGGTGAGTACGGGGCCGCCGCCAAACACCAGGGGGTGATCGGCGGTGCGATCGCAGCCCTTCAGCGGCACATTGAGCTGCTCTAGCAGGGTGAGCAGGTTGACGTAGTCTAGCTCCCACGAGATGGAGAAGCCCAGCACATCCATGGTTGAGGGTAGCGGTTCAGAGCCATCGGTAAACAGCCGACTCACATCAATATCGGCTCGGCGGGCCAGGGTGGCCCACACCACTTGGTAGCCCAGGCTAGTGATGCCGACGCTGTATTGATTGGGGAAGGCGAACACCACCGACAGCGCCTCTCCCTGGGTGGCGACTGGCTCAAACAGCAGAATTTCGTCCTGAAGGGGAAGGGGGGCCACGGGTAGCGCTACAGCAGAAAGGCCTCTCTAGTGTAAACATTGGCGGCGCTTTTAACCGAGGGGCAAGTCTTTGCTGCTTTAGACTCAGTATGATTGCAGAAGATTTAACCAAGGCTGAGGCAAACCTCTGGGAGAACTCAGGCCGATTGGCAGACCTGCGATACCTGGGTTCACAGTAGCCTCAGAAAAAGTCCGTTGATCCATGCAGAGGTCATGCTATCTGGTGAGAAGATGTCGTGAATGCACGGTATTAACCCAGAGAACATGAGCCTAAGATAAAGGCAGCGCATTCTACCCTGACTTGTTTTTACTGCCATGACCGCCATGATCGTCCTCTCAACGCTACCGCAGTGATTTCTGCGGCTTCGGCCTATGACTTCCTCAACTCCCCCCATCCGCCCCACCTATATTCTTGCCGACGAGACCACCGTACGCGTGCCCCGCGCTCCGTCGCTGCTGGCCCAGGCTGAGCGCATTGCCGAGGGCTACTACCAATCGCAAGCGGCTGAAGCGGCCCAAGGGCTGAAGCAGGGGCTGGCTCACCTGCGTCAAGGGCAATACACCCCGGCTTTGGCGCTGCTTCAGCAGGCGCTGCAGAGCTACCGCAACCTGGGCGACAAACAGCGCCAGGCCAAGGTGCTGATCAGCTTGGCTAGCCTTTACTACCGAGTAGCCGACTACCTGTGGGCCGCCGACTACGGGCGGCAGTGCCTGCGCATCGCCCGCGAGTTAGGAGACGATGCCCTAATTCAGAGGACCCTGGGCCACCTGGGCAACAGCTATCGCCACCTGGGCAATTTGCAGCGCGCCCTAGAGTACATGGGTCAAAGCCTGAATTTGGCCAAAGACATGGGCGATCGCCCTAGCGAAATGCGATCGCTCAACAACCTGGCGATGATCTACCGGGCCAAGGGGCTGACCCGCCAGGCGGCCACCCTCTACGAAGCCAGCCTGATGATGGCGATCAATTTGGGCGATCGCAACACTAAGCTACAGATTTTGCAAAACCTAGGCAACACCTACCTCACCCTGCGGGAATACCCCCAGGCGATCAGTTGCTATGAGCGGTTTTTGGCCGTCAGTGAGCATAGCGAGGGCGCGATCGACAATCGCACCATCCGCCGAGTGCTGACCCAACTGACCCTGGCCAGCCTGGCTAGGGGCGATCGCAACCGGGCGATTGTGCATCTCCAGCATCACCTCTCGATAGCCTGTGCCCTGGGCGACACGCGCGGGGCAGCTGCTCTGATGGACGACTTGAGGGCTTGCTATGCTGCCCTCAGCGATGCCCGGATGGCGGCTATTCACCCCGACTTCCCCTCGATCTAAGGAGATTTCTAGGCAAGAAGACACCAGCTTTAATCCAGCGACTATGGCCGCTGTAGGGTGGGCACTGCCAGCCCTGTCAAGGTGAGGCAGATTTAGGGGTCGATCCCTCGAATTGGCCGCTGAGCCTAGGACTGAAGTCCAAGGCTCAAAGCCGAAATCCTCTGAAGAGGATTGGCAGCCGAGTTCCCCAGTCTGCTTTAGCAGACTTTGGCTATGAGCCAGGGAGTTCACTCCCTGGTGGTTGTGGCTGTTTTCTCCCATATCATTTCGGCCCATACATAGGCCCATACAAAGGAGGGGAACGCAAACGCTGCGTTCCCCTCCTTTGTATGGGTTATATAGGTGTTGATTAGGGCTGGTTGATCGACCCTACACTAGCGGTGGCTAGCCAGCCGCGCACTCCTGCCACAGACTACTGCCACTTGGCGGCAACTAGCTCAGCCAGGTCAACCACACGCTGGCTGTAGCCCCACTCGTTGTCGTACCAGGCCACCACTTTCACCATATCGCCGCCCATCACCATGGTCAGGCTTGAGTCAACGATCGAAGACTCGTCAGTCTTGCGGTAGTCAATCGAAACCAGGGGCAGATCGCTGTAGGCCAAGATGCCTTTCATGGGGCCTTCGGCAGCCGACTTGAGCACCTGGTTGATCTGGTCTGCGATCGCCGGCTTCTCTACCTGCACCACCAGATCGACTACAGACACGTTGGGGGTGGGCACCCGCAGCGCAATGCCGTTGAGCTTGCCCGCCATCTCAGGAATCACCAGGGCCACGGCCTGGGCTGCGCCAGTGGTGGTGGGCACAATGTTGAGCGCGGCGGCGCGGGCGCGGCGCAGGTCGCGGTGGCTAGCATCGAGCAGGCGCTGGTCGCCGGTGTAGCTGTGGGTGGTGGTCATCGTGCCCTTGATGATGCCAAAGTTATCGTTGAGCACCTTCACCACCGGGGCCAGACAGTTGGTAGTGCAGCTGGCGTTGCTGACCACGTTGGCCTTGTCGTGGGCGTAGTCTTTGTCGTTGACCCCCATGACGTAGGTGCCAATGTTGCCGCCCTTGCCGGGAGCCGTAATCAAAACCTTTTTGGCCCCAGCTTCGATGTGGCGAGAAGCCCCTTCTTCGCTGACAAATACCCCGGTAGACTCAATCACCAGGTCGATATCCCAGGCGGCCCAGGGCAGGTTGTTGGGGTTGCGGTCAGAATAGCACTTGATCGATTTGCCGTTGACAATCAGCGTGTCCTCTCCGGCGCTCACATCGGCATCGAGGCGGCCCAGCATCGAGTCGTACTTCAGCAGGTGGGAGTTAGTCTTGGGATCAGACGTATCGTTAATAGCTACCACCTCAAGCTGGCTGTTCGCGCGCGTCAACCAGCAGCGCAAAAAATTACGACCAATGCGGCCAAAACCATTAATTGCTACTCTAACCACTGCGTTTAACCCTCTGTTGTCGTACTAGGTATCTATTCTTAGCCGACACCATAATATCGCAAAGCATGATCCACTTTATAGAGCCCAGCCATTGAACCAAATCTATTTTCCCTCAAAAGAAAGCGGCAAAAATTTATGGATCGCGCCTTTAGGGCCGCTGTCACCGCCAAATCTGGGGTTTGAGGGGAATTGTGAGTATCAGCATTTCTCCTCTGCCATTCGGTTTGCATAGAAAATCGCTATGCCGCCGTTCCCGGCTGCTCATATATGAGTCCGTAGCTAGGGGCAGAGGGCAATAGGAAAATGTTAGGCAGGGATTCAAGCCAGGTGTAGCGGCCCCCGAGGAGCTGCAGAAGGAATTTAGCCGGGTCAATTGGCGGTGGCATTGGTCGCCTAGCAGCCTTCGAGCCCCAGTCAGACAGGCTAATGCTGATGTTTAGGCCAATTCGGTAATTCTTGCTATGATTACGCCTGACACTTGGTGTGGTGTGGTGTTCTAAGGAGTGTAACGATGCCGATTTCTGTAGATTTTACCGGCAGGCCCTTTCATTTTATCGGGATTGGGGGCATTGGTATGTCGGCGCTGGCCTACATATTGACCAAACGCAACCTGCCTGTCTCTGGGTCTGACCTGCGGCTAACCCACATCACCCGTCGCCTGCAAGAGGCCGGGGCGCATATTTTTTGGCAGCAAGAGGCCGCCAACCTCAGCTATTTTATCCCGGCTAGCTCCCCTGCTCGGGCCATCACCCCAGACTGGGGTACCGCCGGGTCTAGGGTGGCTGTCGAGGCTAAGATTCCCGCCACGGCTATGGCCTTAGACGTGACCCCTCAGGTGGTTTGTTCCACCGCCATCGATACGCGCAACCCAGAATACCAAGCGGCCCTAGAGCTGGGCTGCCCCATCCTGCACCGCTCTGATCTGCTGGCGGCCCTGATCCGCGAGTACAGCAGCATTGCCGTGGCGGGTACCCACGGCAAGACCACCACCAGCAGCATGATTGGCCATGTGCTGCTACAGGCTGATTTAGACCCCACCATTGTGGTGGGCGGCGAGGTGTCTACCTGGGGTGGCAATGCCCGCCTCGGGCAGGGGCCTTACCTGGTGGCCGAGGCCGACGAGTCGGATGGCAGCCTGGCCAAACTGTCGGCCAGCATTGGCGTGGTCACCAACGTTGAGCTAGATCACACTGACCACTACCGAGATCTAGAGCAGGTGGTCGCCACCTTTCAAACCTTTCAGCGTCAGTGTGGGCTGTTGGTAGCCAGCGCCGATTGTGAGGTGGTACGCAGCAGCCTGTCCCCCGATGTCACCTACAGCCTGTCGCCCGATAGCGGTGCCGACTACTACGTGACCAACCTTCAGTTTGGGGCCGAGGGCACCTCTGCCCTGGTGTGGGAACAGGGCCAGCCGTTGGGGCGGCTGACCCTGCGGGTGCTCGGCTGCCACAACCTCAGCAACGCTCTGGCCGCAGTGGCTGTGGGGCGGCACCTGGGGGTGGCGTTTGCCGATATTGCCGATAGCCTGAAGCAGTTTTGCGGTGCCCGTCGCCGATTTGAGCATCGCGGTAGCTACAGCAGCATCCAGTTTTTTGACGACTACGCTCATCACCCCAGCGAGATTCGGGCCACCCTGGCGGCAGCCCGCATCAAGGTCGATCAGCCCCTGCTGGTCGACAGCCGCCATGGCCCCGAGGGTCGCCGGGTGGTGGCGGTGTTTCAGCCCCATCGGTTTAGCCGCACGGCAGCGCTGCTGAAGGATTTTACCGATGCCTTTGGCGATGCCGATCAGGTAATCATGGCCGATATCTACAGCGCTGGTGAGAAGAATACCTTTGGGGTTTCGGGTCGGCAGCTGGCGGAGGCCGTGGCGAGTTCGCACCCTCGGGTGGTGTATGGTCACACCCTAGACGACATCCATGCGGCCCTGGCTCAGACCCTGCGCCCCGGAGATTTGGTGATGTTTATGGGGGCTGGCAACCTCAACCAGATTATTCCTGAGGTGATGGCCCACTATGCTGAGGCCGAGACGCCTTCGCTGCAAGAGGCTTGCTAGCCGGCGGTAGCCCTAACGGATTTGGCTAGCATGGGGAATGACTGTTGAGCTTTGGCACCATGAACCAAACCCTGGGGATTTTACCCAACCTGGCCTGCCTCAAACCACAGGTGTCGCTACAGGCGCTGACTACGTTTCGGGTGGGTGGCCTGTCTGACTGGTTGGCTCTGCCTCGACGGCAGAGCGAGTTTGAGGCAGTGCTGGCCTGGGCGATCGCAGCTGACCTCCAGATCACCCCCCTTGGGGCGGGGTCAAATCTGCTGATCAGCGATCGCGGCATTCCGGGTCTGGTGATCTGTACCCGCCGCTGGCGCAGCACCGAGTTTGACGACAGCGGTCGCGTGACCGTAGCCGCCGGAGAGCCCCTACCCACCCTGGCCTGGAAGGCCGCCAAGCGCGGCTGTCGGGGTTTGGAGTGGGCGGTGGGCATCCCCGGTACGGTGGGTGGGGCGGTGGTGATGAATGCCGGTGCCCATGGTGGCTGTACGGCAGACGTGCTGGTGTCAGCTACGGTACTTGATTCCAATCTCGATCTGGTGCAGCTGACCCCGGCAGATCTAAATTTTCAGTACCGGACGTCGGCTTTGCAGGGGGGGCGGCGGGTGGTGCTAGAGGCCACTTTTCAGCTCGAACCGGGCCACGACCCTGAGGTGGTGGTAGCCGATACCCTGGCCGGTCTCAACCAGCGTCGGGCCACCCAGCCCTACGACCGACCCAACTGCGGCAGTGTCTTTCGCAATCCCTACCCCCACACGGCGGGGACTTTAATTGAGCAGGCGGGGCTGAAGGGCTACCGCATTGGCAATGCCCAGGTGGCCGAGCGCCACGCCAACTTTATTGTCAATTTGGGGGGTGCTACCGCCACCGATATTCACCGCCTGATCCACCACGTGCAGGGTGAAGTCGAGGCTCGCTGGGCCGTCAAGCTCCAGCCCGAGGTGAAGTTTATGGGTGAGTTTCCGAATCTTTAGGAGATTCCTCGACAATCAGAATTCCTCTTGTGATCTGTGTGATCTGACTGTAGCTATCGTAGGGTGGGCGATGCCAGCCCTGTCAAGGTGGGGCGGATTTAGGGGTCGATCCTTCAGATTGGCCCCGAGCCAAGGACTAAAAGTCCTTGGCTCAAAGCCGAAATCCTCTGAAGAGGATTGGCAGCTGAGTTCCCCAGTCTGCTTTAGCAGACTTTGGCTATGAGCCAGGGAGTTTACTCCCTGGTGGTTGTGGTCGGAGTGCTTTTGTCTTGGGCGTTAGGGTTGGTCAAAGCGGGTCAGGCCCATTGCCTCAATCACGGCATCGGCTTGGCCCACCACCGCCTGGGCAAAGCGCTGGGCTACCGGGGGTAGGTAGACAAAGGGGGCGCTAAACCCGGCCATGACGTAAAGCCCTTCGACCCCAGGTACTGGGCCGATCAGGGGTAGCCCGTCGCGGCTAAAGCTAACTCGGCAGCGTCGCCAGGTGCCGGGTACCTGGCCCAGGGCCGGAATTTGCGCCGCGATCGCAGCTCGCATGGTGCGATCGCTCTCGGCCTCGTCTAGGTCGGCCTCTAGATCGGTCAGGGTACGGCTGATTTGACCAATACACATATGGCCGTCTAAAAACTGCACCGCGCCGCTGTCGAGAATCGGGGGCGTGACCTCGTGGCCCGGTTCATCCCATCGGGGGTCGGTGTCGGGCTGGCTGGCCTGGGCCTCTAGGGCAAAGCGCTGGGTCTGGGCGGGCATGATCAAGGCGCGCAGCCCTAGATCGAGCGGCGGGGTTTCGATCAGCTCGGCGTGGGTGTAGTAGAGCGGCACCGAGACATGGGCCTGGTGCAGCAGGGCTCGGCTAAAGGCTCCGGCGGCCACCAGCACCTGCTTGGCGGGGTAGGCCTGCTCGGCGGTGAGCACGCCGGTAACTTTGTCTTTGATCCGCACTACATCCATCACTGAGGCAATGATGCGGGTGCCGCCCAGCCGCTGAAAGGCCTGGTTGTAGGCGTTGACTAGAGCTACCGGCGACACATGGCCGTGGCGCACGGTGAAGGCCCCTGCGATCGCAGCCTCATTTAGCAACGGCTCTAGCTCCACCGCCGCCGCCGCCGCAACAAATTGCGGGGGTGTTGCAAACTTTTTGTAGGGCTCTGCCGCCGCCGCCGGGTCTGCGTCGGCAGCCAGGGTGAGCAGCAGGTCTAACTCTCGCAGCTGGGTGTCGGCCCCTAGCTCGTCGCTGAGCTGGCGGTGCTTAGCGATGCCCTCCTGGCACAGCTGCCGGGTGAGGGCAGTGCTGCCCGACCAGTAAGGGATGCCGCCATAGCTGTAGCGGGTGGCGTTGCCCGGCTCCAGAGCCCGATCGATCAGCAGCACCGAGAGGCCACAGCGGGCCAGTTCATAGCTCACCGCCGCCCCCACCAGGCCGTTGCCCACCACAATCCAGTCAAAGGTTTGCATAACAACAATAGGGGGTTAGGGAGGGGTTTAGGGTGTCGGGTTTAGGGTTGGAGAAAAAAGCCAGTTTCGGGCCTCGAACGTTCCTCCTCGCACCCTAGTACTCTGAGGCGGAAATAAATCACCTATTTGGTCAGGCAAAATCCTTGACTAGTTCTGAATTGCCCGTTCTGCCTCCTGCCTTCTGCCTTCTGCCTTCTGCCTTCTGCCTTCTGCCTTCTGCC
>RECJ01000259.1 GCA_007694115.1 Leptolyngbya sp. DLM2.Bin27
ACGGCGGCCCCGTCGTTAAACAGGCTTTCGCCCTCCAGCAGGGTGGTGAGGCGCTTGCCCGCCCCCACCTCGCGAAACACCCCCAGCACCGAGGCCGAGTCGGTGGCGGCCAGGCAGGCTCCGGTCAGCAGGGCCGTGGTCCAGGGCACCTGCATCCAGTGGTGCAGCGCCCAGCCAATGCCCCCAATCGACACCGGCACGCTGCCGATGGCAAATAGACCGCTGGGCACCAGTTCGCGCCTGAGGTCGGGCCAGCGCATTTTCCAGGCCGCCTCAAAGAGAATTGGCGGCAAAAAGACCAGCAAGATCATCCCCGGCGACAGGTCAAACAGCCGCACTTCTACCAGGGCCAGCCCCAGGCCCACCAGCAGCAACAGCAGGGTGTAGGGCACCTGGCGCAGGGGGGCAAAAATGCGGGGCAGGCTGGCGGCGCTGAGGGCCACCAGCAGCACCGGCAAAAATTCTTTGAGATTGCGCTCAATGGCGAGGTCGCCCGCATCGGTCAGCAGGCTGATCAGGACTGGGCTGAGGGCGGCAACCCCTTGGGTAAAGGCCGTTTCTACCACAACATCAAAGGTGTTGACTGCACAGGCATGGGCTGGGTTCGAGGGAGGCTAATTAGGATCGGCTGGTAAGCCTAAACCCCTGCCGGGGGGGCAGGTGCCGGGTGTCGGGAGCGGTTGGCCGACGTATGCCGCAGCGGCTTGGGGTGGGCGGGGTGGGTCAGGCTGGCCGATCGCTCGACACCCTCAGGCCAGGCTGCTGAAGAACTTCATCGCCATCTGGGGCAGGTGGCTGACCTCAAACCAAACCTGCTTGGGGGTAATGCCAAACAGGGATTGCAGCCCCACAAAAATCACCGCCAGGCCAATTAGGGGGACTAGGCCTACGCTGAGAATTCTGAAGAACAGCTGGGAAACTAAAACCACAACGGCAATCGCCGCAATCAGCAGCACTAGCTGAGAATCAACCGAATTGAGCAGAGAATCCATAGAACCTGAAAACCGCTAAAGATAAAAGACTATTCCAGAGGAATTCAAGCCATCCTACCCCAATTCCCCTGGGGCAAGCTGTTACCGCCGTCACGATGGGTCTGCCGACAGCTCAGGGCTGGGGCTTTCCGCTACCGGGGAGGCCCTGGGCCGCATGGTCTCAAACACCCACAGCAGGGCAATGCACACCGTTGCGCTCAGCCCCACCCCCAGCCAAAACCGCTGGGCCACTACCGCCGTCTGATCCATCGCCCAGCCCCCTAGCAGCGGGCCGATAAAATAGCCCACCGTCCAGCACTGGGAGCTGACCGCGATGTAGGCCCCCCGCAGGGAGGGCGGCGCTAGGTCAGACACCGTGGCCACAAAAAACGGCTTGTAGGCCACCGACGCCAGCGACAGCAGGCACAGCGCCACGATCGCCCAAATAAACTGCGCCGCCGCAAAGGTGCCCGCCGCCCACAGCAGGGCAAAGCCCAGACCCCAGATTGCGATCGCACCGCTCAGCACCCAGATTCTTCGTAGGGGCGTGAGCAAGCTGGTAGTGGGGATTTGCAGCACCGCCCCCACGCCGATGTAGCACCCGGTAAACAGGGTAGCCGTGCTGACTACCGACACGCCCGGTATGGGGTCACTGCCCGCCAAAAAATTGGTGAAGTAGAGCGGAATGGTGCTCGTCACCAGGGCCACGTAGGTGGTGAAAAAAATATTCGCCGCCATAAACACCAGCAGCGCCTGGTCTTTGAGGGCAAGGGCAATGCCGCCCGCCCCCTTGGCTGATTCGGGCCGCTGGGGATATGCCGCCGTCATCGCCCCCTGCACCAGACCCAAAAATGCTAAAAACATCAGGCCGCAGCCGACAAAAATTAGTTCCGGCTCAGCGCCCACCACCGTCAGTAGGGCACTGCCGCCCAAAATGCCCACGCCGATGCCGATGTATTCGGCGACGCCCATGACCGCAAAGGCGCGGCTGCGGTCCTCTGGCTCAGTCGCATCCATCACGGCAGCCCCAGAGGCCGTCCAGTAAAAGCCCAGACTGACGCCCAAAATAAAGCTGGCCAAAATCAGCAGCCCCAGGCTGTGGGCCACCACCAGCACCGCCGACACTAGCGCCCCCAGCCCCGCCGCCAGGCTGAGCACGGCCCTGCGCCCGAACCGGGGCGAGTCGGCCAGGGTGCCGCCGACAAAGTGCCCCGCCACCTCGGTCACGGCGCACAGGCTGAGGGCAAATCCGACCGAGGTAGCCGAAAACCCCATTTGGTTGACAAACAAAATGGGGATGTAGAAATTAATTAGCCCGTAGCTGACCTGAATCAGCAGCCGCCCGATTGCCTGAATCGTCACCTGGCGATTAGACCATTGCAGGGGGGCAGAACGTTTCATAGCAGCAGCGGAGAGTATGGGTCGATTGGCCAGGGGTGGGGCGGTCAGGGGCGCATGGCCGAGCCATTTATTCCCCAGGTTTTATTCAACGGGCGACGATACTGAGCGTCTGTGTCTGAGACTGCACTATTCCCGAAATGCCCATAGGCTAATGGACTCCGGCCACAACCACCAGGTAGTAAACTCCCTGGCTCATAGCGAAAGTCTGCTAAAGCAGACTGGGAAACTCGGCTCCCAATCCTCTTCAGAGGATTTCGGTTTTGAGCCTGGGACTTTTAGTCCTTGGCTTGGGGCCAATTTGAAGGATCGCCCCCTCAACCCGCCCCACCTTGACGGGGCTGGCAGTGCCCACCCCACAGCGGCTACAGTCGCTGGATTAAAGCTGGTATCGTCTTTCCTAGACATCTCCTAAGCAATTTCGTTGAAGAAATAGACCATCGCCGCCATCGCCAGCACCGTCACGGCGGTGCCCACCACCTCTACTCCGATCGAAGCGCGGCGGTGGGCAGGGCGCAGCCAAAAGTTGAGCCAGCGCACAATCCGGGGCATCACCACCAGAGTAAAGATGCAGGTGGTGATCAGGTTGTTGGCCAGCATGGCGCTGGCCGGGTCCCAATCGTCA
>RECJ01000174.1 GCA_007694115.1 Leptolyngbya sp. DLM2.Bin27
AGGTGGTGATTCCGCCGACCTACCAGCGGCTGCCGATTTTGTCGCGGCTGACCTCACGCTTTGGGGTTTCGGTCAACATTGTGGGGGCGGCGCTGTCGGCTCGACGCCAGCGGGGCGGCGAGTTTGTGCTGGTCCTGGGGGGCAAGCCTCAGCAGCAGGCGAGTTCGTTGGCCTACCTGAAAGACTTGCAGGTGCAGTTTGTGCCGAAGCGGGATATCAAGGCTGCGCCCAGACTGCTGAATGATGGGGAATCCCTGGCGCAAAAGCCGGTGGTGTTGCCCAGGGGATGCGATCGCCTGCGCCTTCAGCTCCACATTCCCGCCCACTGCCACCCCCAGCCGGTGATCTCTGACCTGGTCAAAGGCTACGACGTGGCGGTCACCATTCTGAGCGCATCTCTACCCAGCCAGGGCGATTGCGACGGCTGGTTTGAACTAGAGCTATGGGGCCGCCCCCCGCAGCTAGAGGCGGCGATCACCACCCTCAACCAGTCTGACTGTGCCCTGTGGCTTCAGCCTTAGCAACATTGCCTTAGCAACATTCTTAATGGATAGTTCTATGACCCTTCAACCCTTTGAGGTGCGGCCCGTTGCCGGTCGCATCGGTGCCGAAATTGTGGGCCTCGACCTGAGCAGTAACCTCAGCGACGAGGTAATTCAGGCCATTCGTCGCACCCTGGTGCAGTACAAGGTAATTTTCTTTCGTCACCAGCAGCGGCTGGATTCAGAGGGTCAAATTGCCTTTGCCCGCCGCTTTGGCCCCATCACCGCCGCCCACCCCACCCTGCCGCCGCTGGAGCAGCGTCCCGAAATTCTGGATCTGAACTACGGCAAAAATCACGGCTATGCCAACTACTGGCATACCGATGTCACCTTTATCGATACGCCAGTGCTAGGTGCGGTGCTGCGGGCGGTGGAGATTCCCCCCGTGGGCGGCGATACCATTTGGGCCAACACCGTCACCGCCTACGATGACCTGCCAGAACCGCTCCAGGCCCTAGCCGATCGCCTCTGGGCCATCCACAGCAACGCCTACGACTACACCACCGGGGCCACCCACCTGAGCGACTACTTCAAAAAGTATCGCGAAACCTTTGAATCGACCGTGTTTGAAACCCGCCACCCGGTGGTGCGCGTTCACCCCGAGTCAGGGGAAAAATCCTTGGTGCTCGGCGGCTTTGTGCGCCGCTTCCAGGGGCTTTCCCAAACAGAATCTGAAGATCTGCTACGTACGCTGCAAAGCTATGTTACCCGGCCCGAAAATACCGTGCGCTGGCGCTGGCAGCCGGGCGATGTAGCTTTTTGGGATAACCGAGCCACCCAGCACTATGCGATCGCAGACTACGGACACCAACCCCGCCGCGTGCAGCGCGTCACCATTGTCGGCGATCTGCCCGTCAGTCTGGATGGCCAGCACAGCACGGCGATCAAAGGTGACTCTGCGCCCTATAACGGGCTGTTGGCGGTTGCGTCTTGAGTGTGGGGGGTAGGGGGTCGTTGATCGCCAAGTCTCTGCCCCGTCCACACCATCCACCCCTCACTCCCGACCCATCACTCCCCACCCTTTCACTTCCCAAAAAACCATGGCAAAAATTCGTCTCGAAAACGGCCTCACCATCACTGACCTGCCCAGCATCGCCGCTGCCCTGGCCCCGCTGGGCATTCAGCTGCACCATTGGCCAATTGGGGAGAATGCTGAACTGCGATCGCTCCTCGCCCAAGAAAGCCTAGACGACGCCGAAAAAGAGACCGTCCTGGCCGGGGTAGACCATTATTTTCAGCAGTTGCAGGCGTCCGAAGGCTACCAAAGCCGCGACCTGATCGTGCTCAATCCACAGGTGCCCAACCTGGATGCCCTGCTGGCCAAGTTCGACAAAATTCACACCCACGCCGATAACGAAATTCGCTACATCGTCGATGGCGAAGGCGTCTTTGGCTTTGTGCTGCCCGACGAAACCCAGGTGGAGTTGACCATCGAACCCGAGGAATACATCAACGTGCCTGCTGGCACCGAGCACTGGTTTGTGCTCACCGACCGCCGCCGTATCAAGGCCGTGCGCTATTTCACCACCACCGAAGGCTGGGTGCCGGAGTATACGGGGCGAGAGATTCGGGTACAGCCCGTAGCAGCGTAGGGGTAGACCCCTGTGTCTGTCCTGAGAAAATTTTGGGTTAACGATTTTGGATTTTGAAAGGGTAGGGACAGACCTCTGTGTCTGCCCTTGCGTAGCGCGTTTGGAGAGATAGCGTGACCACAGCAGCAGACTTCGACTTCAAGACCCAGCGCATTCAAACCGATGTGCTGGTGGTTGGCGGCGGCACCGCTGGCACCATGGCGGGCATCAAGGCCAAGCAGGCCAACCCCGACAGCGATGTGCTGATTTTAGAGAAGGCCAACATTCGCCGCAGTGGGGCGATCGCGATGGGCATGGATGGGGTCAACACCGCCGTCATCCCCGGCAACTCCACCCCCGAGCAGTACGTGCGCGAAATCACCATCGCCAACGACGGTATCGTCAACCAAAAAGCCGTCTACGAAACCGGGCGACTCGGCTTCGAGGTGATCCAAGAACTCGAAAGCTGGGGGGTAAAATTTCAAAAAGATCCCGACGGCAACTACGACCTCAAGCAGGTGCACCGAGTAGGCAAATACGTCCTCCCCATGCCCGAAGGGAAAGATCTCAAAAAAATTCTCACCCGCCAGGTGAAGCGCCACGGGGTGCAGGTTACCAACCGGGTGATGGCCACCCGTGTGATCGTGCAAAACGGTCGCGCCACCGGAGTCGTCGGCTTTGACGTGCGCAGCGGCGACTTCGTGGTGATTCAGGCCAAGGCCGTGATTCTCTGCACCGGGGCCTGCGGTCGGTTGGGCCTACCCGCCTCGGGCTACCTCTACGGCACCTACGAAAACCCCACCAACGCCGGAGATGGTTACTCTATGGCCTACCACGCCGGAGCCGAGCTGACCAACATCGAGTGCTTCCAGATCAACC
>RECJ01000008.1 GCA_007694115.1 Leptolyngbya sp. DLM2.Bin27
GCGAATCCACATGTCGTGGGTGCCGCCGGGGAAGGTCATCGCCGCCCTCAGTTCGTTGCCCGCCGACTTGCGCTGGGCAAACACATCTTTCAGCACCGAGCTGTCTAGGCCGACGTTGGTGTCGAGGTAGTCGTTCGAGAGCGAAATCCCCTGGCCGTTGACGTTGAGGCGAGCCACGATGTACATCGGCACCTCGCGGCCATCGGTGACGATGCCCTTGGAAATCAGGTAGGGCATGGGGGTGAGAATGTGTGCCCCGTCAATGCCGCCGCCGCCCGAGCCCAGCACCAGATTGTCGCGGGTGGTGCCCCAGGAGGCCTGCTTCTCAACCGATACGTCGGTCATGCCGTATTTGTCGTAAAAACCCTTGACCTTGGCAATAATCAGCGGGGCCGAGTCGGTCAGGGCAATGAAGCCGAGCCGGGCGGTGGCGGTTTCTGGGGCGTCTGCCGGGTCAATGGCGACATCTGTAGGGGTGTCTGACGCCTGGTTAGACCCATTGGGACTGCATGCATGGAGCAGCACAGTACCCGCAGCGGCGGTGCCTGCGGTCATCAAAAATCTACGGCGATTTACTCGAGACATGGGGTGCTTTCTCCAACAGTATGCGATGCAAAAACAAATGAAAAAACTAGCTAAAACAATGGCCTATCGTCGCCCTACCCTGACTGTTGATCAACTAAAACCGATCTAAATCTCTGCGCTGTTGGCACCCCAACTTGGCCCTCTGTAGAATCAGAATTGATTTGGCCAAATTGTGGCGAAACTAGCAGAACATCAGAGGCACAGATGTAAATGACAATAGGCTGAAGGGCTGACTCTGCCCACGCAGCCCTATACGCTTTAGGCTCAAGTTAGGCTAAGGAGCAGATCTGTAGGTGGACTGAGCTGTACTTGAAAAACACTGTTCAGACTTAACAAGATCGAAGCCCCAAGATGGTTTTTTCAACTAAAGTGCCGGATAAAAATCAGAATCTCTGCGTATTTACGTCGCGGCGTTGAAGGTTAAGTTATTCAAACTGAGCGTCGTGTTTTGTATTTTTGATTACCCTTTGCCAGAATCCATCCTTTAATCGCATGTGCGACATGTAAATTCTGCATAACCCGCCATAAAAAACATGTGTCGGGAACTGCGATCGCAGTTCCCGACACATGCTCAAAGCCTTGTAAATCAATGGTTTTGCCCGGCTGAGCGGTCGTCAGCCGCTCAGCTGCCCTACATAAACTTGCTGGCCATGCCGATCAAGTTGGCCATCTGGCCCAGGTCGACCTCGCCGGAGAGCACCTTTTGCAGCAGCCCGCCGCCCTGCTGGTTAGATCCCTTGACCAAAAACTGAGCGATGATCGGGGTGACGCTTCTGACCATGGCCGGGTCGACCCCCACATGCTGTGCGATCGCAGTGACCTGCTCAGAGGCCAGCAGGCGCTCAACCATCCCGGTAGTCGCTACGGTTTGCAGCGTGCCCATCAGAGAAGCCGGGTTCCCTTGGCCCTTGGCCTGCAAAATGCCCTGGAGGTCGCTGGCAATGCCGCCGATTTTGTTATTTTCCACAGGCGCATTGTTGAGGCTGCCCAGCAGAGACCCCACCAGGCCGCCGCTGGCCTCGGTGTCTTTGGCGGCGATCGCGCTGTTGACCATGCCCATCAAGTCCATAGTTTCACCTTGTACATTCTTTCTCAAATAGGCTAAGCCCTTTGCCCCACCTGGGCAAGACCACCGCGATACAACAATGTCTAGGCCGCCGCCTATCGAGCAGCGGTAGTGAGGCTGAAGCGCTGGGTGCGATCGCTCTTCTCGTCAAAATCAATCACCGGCCCCTGGGGCACGATCTGGTGGGGGTTTACCCCAGGGTGGCTCATGTAGTAGTGGCGCTTGATGTGGTCCAGATTGCAGGTGTTTTTAAAGGCGGGCTGCTGGTACAGATCGCGCAGGTAGCCCCACAGGTTGGGGTAGTCGACAATGCGCCGCAGGTTGCACTTAAAGTGTACGTAGTAGACCGCATCAAACCGATAGAGGGTGGTAAACAGGCAAATATCGGCCTCGGTGAGGCGGTCGCCGCACATATAGCGCTGCTGATCGAGCACCGTCTCCCAGTGGTCGAGGGCCGCAAACAGATCGCTCACGGCCTCGTCGTAGGCCCCCTGCTGGGTGGCAAACCCGGCCCGATAGACGCCATTGTTGATCGGCTGATAGATCGCGTCGATGGCACTATCGACCTTTTCCTTCAGGTCAGCGGGGCAGAGATCCACCGCATCGGTGGCCACATCGTTCCACTCAGTGTCGAGCATGCGAATGATCTCGCGCGACTCGTTGTTGACGATGGTATTGGTCTGCTTATCCCACAGGATCGGCACTGTCACCCGGCCCGAGATATCGGGCTTGGCCTTGGTATAGATCTCTCGCAGGTACTGGGCTCCGTTCACCGGATCGGCGGTTGCCCCAGGGTAGTCGCTAAACGCCCAGCCCTCATCGCCCATGTACGGGTCTACCACCGACACCGAAATTGCATCGGTGAGGCCTTTGATCTCACGCATGATCAGGGTGCGGTGCGCCCAGGGGCAGGCCAGCGACACATATAAGTGGTAACGGCCAGCCTCGGGCTTAAACTCGCCCCCCGCCTTAGTGACGTGGTGAAAGTCGGTTTCGGGGCGCACAAACCGCCCTTTGTCGTCTTCCTGGTCGCGTTCTTTCTGCCACTGACCGTTGACAAGTAGGCCCAATCCCATGGGGTCTCCTTTAAATTTCTTTACATAGTTAGTTTCAGCATACTGTGCCAGACCTGAGCTATCCTCTGGCCTGGGAAAGAACTGGGGCGGCAAAGCAGCGGGGTTGCTGGTCTACGCTACTGGTATTTGCTACTGGGCCAGCAAAAACTCCACCGAGCGCTCTAGGGCCAGCTGCCCTGCCTCGCTGTCGAGCACAAACTGATCTTAGGGGGTGACAAGGGGACTCAACGCTTTAGGGGACAACGCTTTGAGAGAAT
>RECJ01000007.1 GCA_007694115.1 Leptolyngbya sp. DLM2.Bin27
TTCCCTTGAGCGATCGCGTAAACAACACCTTTAGCCGTCCGACCCGCTTTGAGTAACCATCATCACCCTGGGGCAAAGTCCACACAAAATGAATGTGGTCAGGAAGCACAACGGCGGCGGTAATGTCGAAGGGCATTTCAGCTTTAACAACGGCTGTAGCCTGGCGCAGGCGTTTTACGTTATCGGGTTCTGCAAAGATGGGTCTACGGTTGAAGGTAACCAGAGTGAGAAAGATTGCCCCGCCGGGAGCGTAGGCGCGTCGATAATCGGGCATTTGGGGGTAAGAAAAGCTACTCTGGGTAGTGTTCCCGATGGGTTGGTAATAGCGGGGTTATAAGGTGGGCAATGCCCACTCTTGTATCTTTAGAGGAGTGTGGGCTTGTAGGGTTTTGAGCCCACCAAAGACAATGGTGCAACCGCTGCGCGGATGTACCCTGCGGTTCTCGGCCCTAAAAACATCACCTCAGGACGTAAATTCTGAATGGCTTCTACTGTTTACACCTATAACTTTCCTACCCGCATTCGTTTTGGGCCGGGGGCGCGCCACGAACTGGCTGCTGAACTCACGGCCCTAGGCATCCAGCGGGTGCTGATCGTCACCGATAAGGATGTGGCTCAGCTGCCCTGGTTCCCGGAGCTAGAGACATCTCTGACTTCCTTTGGAGCCGCTACCTTTAAAGGCGTTTGGGGCAACCCGGTGGTCTCCCAGGTCAAGGCTGGGGTTGAGGCCTGGAAGGCCCACGGGGCCGACGGCATTGTGGCGGTGGGTGGCGGTGCGCCAATGGATGTGGCCAAGGCGATCGCCCTGATGGCCCACCACCCCGGCCACCTGTTCGACTACGAAGACGGCCACAGCATTCGCCCCATCGACCAGCCGATCCCGCCAATTGTCGCCCTGCCCACCACGGCGGGCACGGGCAGCGAAGTGGGCCGCAGCACGGTGATCTCCGATGACGACACCCACGCTAAAAAGATCATGTTTGACCCGCAGCTGTTGCCTAGGGTGGTGCTGGCTGACCCAGAGCTGCTGCTGGGCCTGCCCGCCAAAATCACCGCCGCCACGGGCATGGATGCGCTGACCCACCTGATCGAGGCGTTTTTGGCCAAGGGGTTTAACCCGCTCTGCGACGGCATTGCCCTGGAGGGAATTCACCTAGTGGCAGAAAATCTCAAGGCCTGTGTGGATTTTGCCCAGCGACTCCGGGCAGGAGAAGTCTTTGACGAGGCGACGGCGGCGGCCCACTTGGCGGCGCGGGGGGGGATGTTGAATGCGTCGATGATGGGTGCGATCGCATTTCAAAAGGGCCTTGGCGTCACCCACTCCTGCGCCCACGCGCTCTCGACGGTCTACGACACCCACCACGGGTTGGCCAACGGCATCATGCTGCCTGCGGCGATGCGGTTTAACCTTGCCGCCGCCCCTGAGCAATTTTTGCGCATGGCTAGGGTGGTAAAGCCAGGGGCCACCAATGGGCAAGAGTTGGTGGATTGGATTGTGGGACTGTCGGAGTCGATTGGCATCCCGACCTCGCTGGGGGCCTTGGGGGTAGATCCCGATGCCCTCGATCCGCTAGTCGCGGTGGCGATCCAGGATGGCTGTCATCCGCTGAATCCTAGAGCGGTCACGGAGACAGACTTCTACGCCATCTACCAAGACGCCTTTTGATCACCCTGCGTTTTTCCCTCCAACCGTAGCGGTGCATTCCCGCAGCGATGCACCATTCTATGGGGTGGGCTTAAACAACCGTAGGGTAGGCACTGCCCACCTTCCACCCTGCGCTAAAACCGTCACCAACGACCTACTTCACCTCCGCGCCATGGCCGACCTCCTCTCAATCATCAACCCCGCCACCGAGGCGCTGATCAAAGAGCTCTCGATGGACGATCGCACTGCCGTCGCCCAAAAATACCACCGGGCGCGGCAGGCTCAGCCGGAGTGGGCGGCGCTGCCCCTGGCCGACCGCATTCAGCCTATCCTGCGGTTTCGAGATTTATTAACTGAGCGAGTCGATACCCTGGCGACACTGCTCACCTCGGAAACCGGTAAGCCGATTACCCAGGCTCGCAATGAGATTCTGGCAGTGCCGGGGCGAATTGATTTCTTTGTGGAGCATGCCGCCAAAGTGCTGGCTCCGGAGAGAGTTTACGCTGAGCCAGGGTTGGCTCTGCCAGGGATGGGGGCGCTGGAAGAGGTGATTGCCCAGGAACCCCTAGGCGTGATCGCCAACATCTCAGCCTGGAACTACCCCTATTTTGTCGGGGGTAATGTGTTTATTCCGGCACTGCTGATGGGGAATGCGGTGCTGTATAAACCGTCGGAGTTGGCCACGCTGACCGGGGGCGCGATCGCAGCCTTCCTCCACGAGTCCGGCATTCCCAAAGACATTTTCATCCCCGTCATAGGCTCGGGGCTAACCGGAGCGGCGCTACTGGCACAGCCGATCGACGGGGTGTTCTTTACCGGATCCTACGCCACGGGGCAGAAAATTGCCGTGGCAGCCGCCCCCAAACTGATCCGCACCCAGCTAGAGCTGGGCGGCAAAGACCCCGCCTACGTCTGCCCCGACGCGAAGGTGGCGGCGGCAGCGGCGGGGCTGGCCGATGGAGCCTTCTACAACAACGGCCAGAGCTGCTGCGCGGTGGAGCGGATCTATGTTCACGCCGATGTCTACGACGAATTTCTCGAAGCGTTCATGGCTACGGTGCAGGGGTTCAAACTGGGCGACCCCGCCGACCCAGACACCTACCTCGGCCCGGTGAGCCGCAAACCGCAGCTCAGCGTTTTGGCCGATCAAGTGGCAGATGCATTGGCTAAGGGCGCTACCCTACGCTGCGGCGGCGCAACCCTAGATCGCCCCGGCTGGTACTTTGCCCCCACGGTGCTCACCGAGGTCAACCACACCATGACGGTGATGCAGGCAGAAACCTTTGGCCCGGTGAT
>RECJ01000087.1 GCA_007694115.1 Leptolyngbya sp. DLM2.Bin27
CAGCCCGGCATTCTCCACCGCGTTGGGAATCGCCAGCACAAACACGCCGCCGTGGGGAGCCCGTAGGGTATTGCCAAAGGCCATCGACAGCGCCCCAGCCACAGCAGACCCGGCAATGCAGGCGGGGATCACCCGCAGCGGGTCATTGGCGGCAAAGGGAATCGCCCCCTCGGTAATAAAGGAAATTCCCAGCACCGAGGCCACCTTGCCCGCCTCCTGCTCCGCCTGGTTGAAGTGTTTTTTAGACACAAACGTGGCCAGGGCCAGGCCCAAGGGCGGGGTCATGCCCGCCGCCATCACCGCCGCCATCGGCGCATAGAGGTTGGTGGCCAGCAGCCCCACCGCAAAGGTGTAGGCGGCTTTGTTCACCGGGCCGCCCATATCCACCGCCATCATCGCGCCGAGAATCAGGCCCAGCAAGATGGCGTTGGTGCCGCTTAGCCCCTCCAGGTAGGTGGCCATGCCCTCCATAATCAGGCGCACCGGGGTGCCAAACACGTAGACCAGCAGCAGCCCCACCACCAGGGTCGCCAGCAGCGGAATCACCAGCACCGGCTTCAGCCCCTCAAAGTTGGCGGGCAGGTTGATCTTGTCGCGCACAAACTTGGCCACGTAGCCCGCCAAAAAGCCCGAGAGAATGCCGCCCAAAAAGCCCATGTCTAGATTTGCCGCCAGCATGCCGCCCACCAAACCGGGGGCCAGACCGGGGCGATCGGCAATGGAAAAGGCGATAAAGCCCGACAGCACCGGCACAATCAGGGCAAAGGCGGCACCGCCGCCAATCTGCATCAGCGCGTCGCCAAAGGTGCCCGGCGCGGGGTTAATGCCAAACACAAAGGAAAGAGCAATGATCAAGCCCCCCGCCACGATCACCGGCAGCATGTAGCTCACCCCGGTGAGCAGGTGTTTGTAGGGACCAGAGCGACTTTCAGAGCGCTGGGCCTTGGCCCGCTGGACTTCGTCTACGTAGCTGCCCGGTGCGCCGCCGCCAGCCACAGGAGCAGCCATCGCCGCCGTCACCACATTGGCCCCGTCGTGAATGGCGGCTTTGGTCGAGGTTTCGTACAGCCGTTTGCCACCAAAGCGTGACCGATCCACATGGGTGTCGGCGGCAATAATCACCGCCTCGGCGCGGGCGATTTCCTCATCGGTGAGGGCGTTCTGCGACCCGACCGACCCCTGGGTTTCCACCTTGATGTCGTGGCCCAGCTTGATCGCCCCCTGCTTCAGGGCTTCGGCGGCCATAAAGGTGTGGGCAATGCCCGTGGGGCAGGAGGTAATGCCCACAAAGAACTTGCTGGCCGGGGCGGCTTCTGGGGCAGAATCTGGGCTGGGGGCATCCTCCGGCAGCGGGTCGTGGGGGTGGGGGGTGGTCTTGATTGCCCCCAGGCTAGGGCCATGGCCCACCAGCGCCACGGCGCTCTGAATCACCATGTCGGTATTGCGAATGGCCTCGCTGGTGGAGACGGCGTAGACGGGCTTGCCAGCGAAGCGATCGCGCTCCACCGCCCCGTCGGCCCCCACGATCACCACATCGGCTTGTTGAATGTCATCGGGGTGGAGGGAGGTTGCGATCGCGCCCCCCTGGGTTTCGGCAATTAGCTCATGGCCGAGGGCCTGGGCGGTGCGCTTGAGAGCTTCTGCCGCCATCTGGGTATGGGCCTCACCAGCGGCGCTAGCGGTAACGGCAACGATTTTGGTCATGGTCTGCTTTGGGTAGAAGGGTGGATGGGGGGTAGATGTGTAGATGGGTAAAGGGTGGTGGAGTGATGGAGTTGTAGGGTGGGCATTGCCCACCTTTTAACTTCGGGTAACAGCCCATAATTCAAGTGGGTGAGACTGTCCTGCCATTGAGTGGATGGTGGGCAGTGCCCACCCTACGGGAACTTGAGTGGATGGTGGGCAGTGCCCACCCTACGGGAACTTGAGTGGATGGTGGGCAGTGCCCACCCTACGGGAACTTGAGTGGATGGTGGGCAGTGCCCACCCTACGGGAATAAGAAATCGGGGGATTACCTCACCTCCTGCACAGTCACCAGCTTTTGCAGCGCCTGGATCTTTTTCATCGGCGGCAGCCGTGGCCCGATTTCCCCCAGCGCCCCCATGGAGAAGGCCGTAGCCAGGGCGGCGCAGTCCCCCAGCGACTGGCCGCCGATCAGCCCCGCCACGGTGCCCGCCACCATGGCATCGCCTGCGCCGACGGTGCTTTTGACCGCCAACGGCGGCGGCTGGGCGTGAAAAGCCTGGGTGCGATCAATAAACAGCGCCCCCTCGGCCCCCATCGACACCACCACCAACTTGAGGCCAGAGCCAATCAGCTCGCGGGCGGCGGCGACAATCTCGGCGTGGGTCGTGAGGCGGGTGTTTAGCACCTCCTCCAGTTCTGCCCGGTTGGGCTTGATCAGGTCGGGCTTAGCGGGCAGGCCAAAGCGCAGGGCGTCGCCGCTGGTGTCGAGCACCACGGTTTTGCCCTGGGCCTTGAGCGGGCCAATCAGCTCGTCGTAGATCTCGCTCGACATGCCCCCCGGCACGCTGCCAGAAAAGATAAACCAGTCGCACTGTCCGGCCAGGGCATGCACGGCATCCTTGAGCAGGGCCACATCCTGGGGGGTGGGCTCTTGACCGAGGTAGTTGAGGTCGGTGACCTGGCCCTGGGCGTCGTCCACGATTTTGATGTTGACGCGGGTGCTGCCGGGCAGATAGACAAAGTGGTCGGCAATGCCCCTTTGGTGAAAGAGGGTTCTGAACAAGGCATCATTTTCTTTGCCAAGAAAGCCGCTGACGCTGACCCTATGCCCCGCCGCCGCCAGAAACGAGGCCACGTTGACGCCTTTGCCGCCCGCGTCGTCCTGTTTCCAGGCCACCCGGTTGACCGCGTCGGCGCGAAAGTTGGGAATCGAGACCGTCTGGTCGATCGCCGGATTCAGCGTCACCGTGGCGATCCGGTGGTGCGGGTGGGTCATAGCGCCCTCACCTCCTCGGCGGTGCGGCAGGCCAGGGCCTTTTGCGCCAGCCGCTGCATCTGCTTCATCGCCGCCCCCCGCAGCCGCGCCTTCACCTTAGGAATGCTGGGGATATCCATGCTCAGCTCTTTTACCCCCAGCCCGGCGAGAATGGCCGCCCCCTGGGCATCCCCCGCCAGCCCACCGCAGACGCCGACCCACTTGCCAGAGAGCTTGGCCCCCTGGACGGTTTGGGCGATCGCCCGCAGCACGGCGGGGTGCAGGGCGTCGGCCTGCTTGGCCAGGGTGGGGTGGCCCCGATCCATCGCCAGCAGGTATTGGGTCAGGTCGTTGGTGCCCACCGAGAAAAAGTCCACCTCCTGGGCAAATTCCGCCGCCATCAGCACGGCGCTGGGCACCTCCACCATCATGCCGATTTCCACCGGGGGGCCATCGGTCGCCGCCCGCACCGACTCCAGCACGGTTTTGGCGGCACGAATGTCTTCCAGGGTGGCAATCATGGGGAACATGATGCGGATATAGCCGCCTGCCGCCGCCCGCAGAATGGCGCGGAGCTGGGTCTCGAATAAATCCGTCCGCTCCAGGCACAGGCGCACGCCGCGAATGCCGAGGAAGGGGTTGTCTTCGGCGGGCTGGTTTAGGTAGGGCACATGCTTGTCGCCGCCAATATCTAGCGTGCGAACGATCAGGGGCAGACCGTTGAGCGCCTGGGTCATGGTTTGCAGCGCCTCGTACTGCTCGTCTTCGCTGGGGGGGGCGCTGCGGTTGAGGAACAAGAATTCCGTCCGCACCAGGCCCACCCCTTCGGCCCCGGCCTGGATGGCCTGGGCAGCTTCCGCTGGCCCACCGATGTTGGCGACCACTTCTATGCGGTGGCCGTCGGTGGTGATGGCCGGTTGGAAGCGGGTTTGCTGCTCCCCATCGCGGAGCTGGGCGCGTTCTGCCTGGGCCTGCCTCGCCTTGGTTAAATCGGCCTGCGTCGGGTTGGCGTAGAGCTGGCCGCCGTCGCCGTCGAGAATTGCGATCGCGCCCTCTGGCAAGTCCAAAATCCCGGTGCCCGCCCCAGCAATGGCGGGGATGTGGAGCGATCGCGCAATGATCGCCGTGTGGCTGGTGGCCCCGCCCGCCGCCGTGCAGAATCCCTGAATTTTCTCTGGATCTAGGCCAGCGGTATCGGAAGGGGTCAGATCGTCGGCGATCAAAATCACGGGATGGTTCGGCAGGGCTACCCTAGCCTCGCCGCCGCCCACCAGCCGCGCCAGCACCCGCTGGCCCACGTCGCGCACGTCCGCCGCCCGCCCCGAGAGAACCGGGTCGGCCAGCGCCTCCAATTCTTTGGCCTTGGCCTCGACCACCTGCTGCCAGGCCCAGGGGGCGCTGTGGTTGGGCGGGATGCGGTTCAGCGCCTCCTGCTGTAGCTCTGGGTCGGCCAGAAACTCGCGGTGGGCCTGGAAGATCGCGGCCTTGGCCTTGCCCGATCGCACCTTGATGGTCTCATACAGCTCAGCTAGATCGCCATCGGCGGCGGCGATCGCAGTTTTGAGTTTTTCCTGCTCGGCGGCGGGGTGGGTGGCGGTTTCGGCAAACCCTAGCTGGGTACGGTGAAAGCGGTGCAGGGGGGCAATGGCTAGCCCTGGGGAGGCGGGGACACCAGCCAGAGCAGGGCTGTCTAACTCCAGCGCCGGGAGTTCCAGTACTGCAGTTACGACTTCGTCCTCCTCCTCCAGTCCGTCTTCCACGGCCTGTTGCAGGGCGTTCAGCGCCTGGGCCGCATCGCTGCCCTTGGCCAGCACCCGCACCACGCCATTGTGCTCAACCCCCAGCTTCAGCAGCGACATCAGGCTTTTGCCGTTGGCCACCTGGTCGCCGTAGCGCACCCGCACCTCGGCGGTGAACGATTTCGCCAGGTCGGCAAACACCGTCGCCGGTCGGGCGTGCAGCCCCGTGGGCGCGTCGATGGTGAGGTCAATAAACTGGTCAAAGCCGTCTGTATCTAAGGTCTGGCCAGCGGTGGATTTGCCAGTGAGGCGATCGCAGATCACCTGGGCGTCGTCAGTATCCACCAGGGCCTGCACCGCCGCCGGGTCATCCAGCACGTGGGTGAGGTTGGTGAGAATCTGCAAATGCTCGTCCGACTTGGCGGCAATGCCCACCACCAGCCGCACCACCTCACCGGGGTTCCACTCTACCCCGGCGGGGATTTGCAGCACCGCAATGCCCGTGGTTGTAATCAGGTCACGCTGGGCGGGCTGGCCGTGGGGAATAGCAATGCTGTTGCCCAGGTAGGTGTTGGCCTGGGTTTCCCTTGCCAACATGCTATCGACGTAGCCCGGCTGAATGCGGCCATTGGCCACTAGCACCTCACCCACCTGGCGAATGGCGTCGTCTTTGCTGGGGGCGGTGGCCTTGAGCCGCACATCCTGGGGCGATAGGTGAATCATCTAGGGCAACCTCTCTGGACAAGTTCTGGGGACAAGTTCTGGGGACAAATTCTGGGGACAAATTCTGATAAAGTTCCGGCAGCCGTCTCTCTGGGCAATTTTTCTAGATAGTTTCCCTGGGCAGAGGCGCAGGGCAGCCGCCCTAGGCAAAGGCATTAGATCCAAACGCACAAAACAAACGCACAAAAGTCACCCGGAATTTTGCGGTTTCCTGGCTAGAATCGACGCCAGAGGGGCGTTTTCATCGGTTTTTGTCGATGCTTCAATTGTTCAAGACCGGAGGCCCCTTGGGAGGGCTTTGTCATATTTCCTTAGACATTGCTTAATCATTTGTTGCCCAAAGGAAAGCGACAGCGGGCCTGACCCAGCCGGGTTACAAAAATTCAGCGATCGCACCTCTTGCGGCCCGGCCCGTCTAGCATGGGGCAATGGAAAACGACGTGTTTTTGAGTCTGCTGCGGCAGCACCGGGCGATCGCCGTCATCCGGGCGGCTGACTTAGAGTTAGGAATCTGCCAGGCGGAGGCCGCCGCCGCTGGCGGTATGCGCCTGATCGAAATCACCTGGGACAGCGCCAGCCCCGGCGACTTGGTGAACAAACTGCGCCACCGGCTGCCCCACTGCACCGTCGGCATTGGCACCGCCCTTTCCCTAGCGGACTTAGCCCAGGCAGCCGAGGCCGGGGCGCAGTTTTGCTTTTGCCCCCACACCAGCCCGCCGCTGATTCACCTGGCCCAAACGCTGCACCTGCCCATTGTGCCTGGTGCCCTCACCCCCAACGAGATTGTGGCAGCCTGGAGCACTGGGGCAGCGGCGGTGAAGGTGTTCCCGGTCGGTGCGATGGGCGGGGCCAGCTATATTCGCGCTGTGCGAGGGCCGCTGGGGCGCATTCCCCTGGTGCCCACGGGCGGAGTGACCGTAGACAATGCCGGGGAGATGATCCGGGCGGGGGCGATCGCCGTGGGCCTTTCGACTAGTCTCTTTGCCGAGGCCACCATCGCCCGGGGCGACTGGGCCGCCATTACCACCCTGGCGGCTCAGCTGGTGGATAGATTGGCAAAACCTGCGCCTCAGCCCTAGCTGCCCAACTTGAAGGCCTCCACACAAAAGGCATAGATCGCCCCAATTTTGGCGGCGTTGACGCAGTCGATCCACAGGGGTTTGGGTATCTTTCTCAGCAGCTCTGGGTCGCGCCACCGACGGCTGTACACCAGCCAGCTGGCCAGCTCAATGCCGAGCACAATGAACACAGACGCCACCGTATCTTGAACGGCGGCCTGCCCTGCGATCGCAGCTGCAGCCACCGCAAAAAAGTAGCCCAGCAGCAGGCTAATCAGCACCAAAGACACCCGCCGCCAGGGGTTGACTAGCCAGAGGCTGAGCTGATCGCCTAGATCGTCGATCAGGGTGCTTAAACGAGTGCGCTGCATAGGTTACCCCCTCAACTGGTTCAAGGTTTAAGGTATACGGTTTGGGGTTCACGGTACAGGGTTGGGGGGTCAGGCAAGCCGTCAGCCGTAGACCCTAAAACCCCGTCTGACAGGCGGGGTGCAGCCCGCCTTGGCGGCAGACATACTCTAGTTGCTCGCCCCGCAGGTTAAGGGTTTTGGCAAAGTCTACCCCGGCGAGGGTCTGGGACTGGTCTGGTTCAGCTACCTTGGCGACAAAGCTGTTTTCCTGCGATCGCTGGGGCGTAAAAAACCGCGCCCCCGCCAGGTTTACCCCCGTCAGATTGGCCCCCGTGAGCACGGCCCCCTCCAGGTTAGAGCCTTGCAGGTTAGCCCCTTCTAGATTGACCTGGCTCAGGTCGGCCCCTTGCAACCCGCTATGGCTGAGATTGGCCTGGCGCAGGTTAGCCCCGGTCAAATCAGCCTCACTCAAGCTGGCCTCAGACAAATCAGCCCGGCTCAAATCGGCCGATACTAGCCGGGTGCCCGCCAGATGGGCCTGACGCAGGCGAGCTTCGACCAGGCTGGCCTGACTTAGGTCAGCGTCGGTAAAGTCTGCCCCCACCAGGCTGGTGCCGTTAAATATGCCGTGGCTGACATCGGCGGCAATAAACCAGGCGCTGCTGGCATTGGCCCCAGAAAAATCAGCGTGGGGGGCCAGCGCATTGCTCAAATTGGCCCGCAGCAAGCTGGTGTGGCGAAACACGGTGTGACGGAGATGGGCGGCGACCAGGCTGGCTTCAGTCAAATCTGAGCCACTAAAATCAGTAATCCAGTCGTCAAAGGTGTCGATGCGGCCATCGGCTCCGGGGTCAAAAAACTTAGCCTTGCGAAACCGCGCCCCCGACAGCACCGCATTGCGCCAGACAATCCCCGCCAGGTTTTGATTCTCAAGCATCAGGGTAAACGCATCGGGGTCTTCAAGCACGTAGGCCAGGTTAGTGCCGCTCAGGTCAACCTGGTTGAGATCGCCGTTGTGCAACACCAAAATTTTGGCCAGGGTGCGCTTCACCGTTTGCTGGCGCAGCTGGGGCAGGAGTTGTTGATCGGGCGGCAGCGCCATTAGGTCGTTGGCCAGCGCCAGGTTGAGCCGCTGCAAATCGGGAATCGCCGGTGGCCCCAGGGTGACCAGCGCCTGCTGGAGCGTATTGAGCAGACCAGGGTCGCCGGTCTGAGCCAGCATGTCTACCAGCAGCGGTATGGCGCGGGGGTCTTGGCTACTGGCCAGGGCCAGGGCCGCCGCCTGGCGATCGCTAAAGGAGGTTGCATTCTGGCTGAGGTTCTCTACCAGGGCTAAAAACAGCGCGTCGCCAGAGTTGGCGGCAGGCAGTCGCCGGTCTAGCCACAGCGCCCCCAGCCCACCCAAAACCATGACCCCCGCCAGCGCCCCGACCGTCGGCAGATACTGCCGCCAGCCGCGCAGCCCCAGCACCGCCGCCGATTCAGCCGGAGAGAGCACAATTGCCCTCAAGCCGCCATACTCTTCGGTGGTCAGCCCCACCAGCGGCGCAGCCAGCAAAAACGGGCCAGAGCCTCTGCCGTTAGCAAAGTCATCGTCCTGGCCGTCGGGGTGATATCGGCTCGGCAGCGCCCCGCCCCGCAGCAACACCACCCGGGTGCCCGCCAAATGGTCGTACCAGGTGCGCCGCGACCGACTGATCTGCCCAGCGGCACCAACCCCCAACCCGCCAGCCAGAGCCAGCCCCCCCAGCCAGGGCAAACTCGGAAACACCCCACTGCCAAGCCAAAGTCCGTAGGCCACCACCAGGGGTGCCCCCCAGCGCCCTAGTTCTCGGGCTAGAGCCGCTGGCCCACCGGGCACCGATCGATCAGCCGCCACCACCTGCAGACCCAGCCAAGCCTTGGGCCAGGTTTTGCCGCGAGTAGCCAGGCTGTGGATCTGATTACCTGACCAGACCACCGGCAACAATAGGGCGCTAAACCACAAAATATTGGTCAGCGGCGGCACTTCGCTCACCAGCCGCTGCCGGGGCAAACCCAGGGGCGGTGCGATCGCAGTCTGCACCAAACCCACCGCCGGGTTTAGCGGCACCGGCTCAGCCTCTGAGTTTTGCCGCACCGCTTCACCCAGCCCCCAGGGCAGCGCTACAGTAGTGACCAATAGCCCCACCTCTAAGCCCCAGGCCACCAAACGCCGCAGCGCTAGACTGCGAGTTGCCGACAGCCGCCCCTCCACCCGCGCCGCAGACACTTGGGCAGAAATCGGCTGAGAATGAGAGGTCTGTGCCATGGAAAACCTGAAATAATTCAGACGCTGAAGTGACCGGAAGTTGCCGAGCGATCGCCACTCAGCCCGCTGGCCCTAGGGTTCAGCATAATTGCCCTTCATAATAGCGAAGGGCTTCGATTCCGGCCGATTTTAGCGATCAATCTTTCCCAGGGTTGTTGCTTAAAATTTGCCGCCGTCTATACAAAATTAAGGCACATTAAAATCTGGCACATTAACTGTCATAGCTATTTGTAGCCCTAGATACTATAGGTATAGACAGACAATGATTCCAACTAAGGAGGGCACGCCATGACATCTCTACTTAAAGTGTTCGCACTGCCCGCCGCCCTTACCCTAGTTCTGGGCACTGGCGTTGCCTCCGCTCAGCCCGTCGCCCAAACTCCCCTCAGCCAGCCCGTACAGACCAGCGGTTCGGTGACCCCCAGCCGCTCCTCTAACTGCGGTGTGCTCAGCGATAGCGCCGTGCAAATTTTGCAGGTTAACCAAGACTTTGCCGCCGTCGATGTTGCCGTCAACGGTACCAGCGGCCTCACCCTCTACATCGAGGGCAACAACGGTTTTAGCGAATGCCATACCGGCGGCGGCGGCACCATCAACGCCCCGGGGTTGCTCAACCAGGGCACCTATTCTTTCTTCATTGGCAACAGCAGCCAAACCCCCACCAGCTACAACCTGACTATCCGCGAAAACTAGGTGTATCCTGATTTCTTCAAAATCGGCCTCGCTGAGCGAGGCCGATTTTTTGTGCAGTCATTTCAAAACGTAAAATAGCAAACCACAAAAGCAGCCACCATGCCGGTGAAATCAGCCGCCAGGGCCGCAGGTAAGGTGTAGCGGGTGCGGATAATGCCAATACTGCCAAAGTAAACCGCCATCACGTAAAAAGTCGTCTCCGTGGAGCCCTGCATGGTAGAAACCAAATAGGCCAAAAAGCTATCCGGGTCGTTATTGACAATTTCTGACATAACGCCAAACGCGCCGCCGCCCGAGAGCGGGCGAATTAAGGCCATCGGCAGCGCCTCCGCTGGAAAAGCCACCAACCCAACCACCGGAGCGACCGCAGCGGTGACTAAATCGAGGGCACCGCTAGCGCGAAACATAGCGATCGCCACAAAGATCGCCACCAAAAATGGAATAATTCGCACCGCAATTTGAAACCCCTCCTTGGCCCCCTCCGTCAGCACTTCATAGACCCTGACGCCACGAAAGTAGCCAAACAGCAGCAGGGTACAGATCAAAATCGGGATCAGCCAGTTAGAAATCGCCGCCATCGCCTCCGTGGCGGCCAAATCTGGCGTGCCCTGCACCATGAGGCGGTAGGTCATCACCACTAAAAAGCCAATCGCTAGCCCCCCAAACAACAGTTTGCCCACCAGGCCCGGCGGATTTAGATCCGCTGCAACTGCGCCCTCGGGCTCCAACCTCTCGGGCTCCAACCTCTCGGGCTCCAACCTCTCGTCACTGGCCTCAGTCGCCCAATCCTCATCCCTTGGTGTCGGCGGTGGCGAATGGGGCAAATCAGCAGACTGGGGCAACTCCCGTCGAGCCAGCAGCTTAGCCGCCCCAATCGCCACCGCCGTTGAGCACAGCGTCGCCACCAGCGACGGCAAAATAATCGCCCCTGGGTTAGTCGCTCCCGCACTGGCCCGCACGGTAATGGCGCTAATCGGCAGCAGCGTCACAGAGGAAGTATTGATCGCTAAAAACAGACACATTGCGTTAGTCGCGGTGCCCGCAGTGGGGTTGAGTTGATCGAGCTCAGCCATGGCCTTTAGCCCCATGGGTGTAGCCGCATTGCCTAGGCCTAGAGCATTGGCGGCCATGTTCAGCACCATGGCCGACATCGCCGGGTGATCCGCTGGCACCTCTGGAAACAGCCTCACCATCACTGGGCGAATTGCCCGAGCAATGATTTGCATCAGGCCCGCCACCTCCACCACCTTGATCAACCCCAGCCATAGCGCCAGCGCCCCAATTAACCCGATGGCCAGGCTAACCGCGTTCTCCGCCGCTTCAAAGGTGGCCGCCGTCAACTCGGCCATGGTGCCGTTGTAGGCGGCCACCAGCGTGGCAAAAACAATTAAGAATAGCCAAATACCATTCAGCGGCGACGCGGCAGACTTAGAGTTGGCAGCCATAGGGGTATACAATTACATAGGGACTAAGCCTTGCGGGCATCGGAGGCTATTTCTGCCTTCGACTCCTAATTCAGGCCTTTAGCGAGGCCATGTCGATCACAAAGCGATATTTCACATCGCTTTTGAGCATCCGTTCATAGGCTTGATTGATATTTTGAATGTCGATTACTTCGACATCGGCTGTGATCCCCTGTTCACCACAAAAATCGAGCAGGGCCTGGGTTTCGGCAATACCGCCGATCAGCGACCCGGCCACCGATTTGCGCCCCATGATCAGCGGCACCGTATTTAACGTGGGCACCAGGTTGCCGATCAGCCCCACCAGTACCAGCGTGCCGTCAAGGGCCAGGGTTGCCAGGTAGGGGTTGAGATCGTGCTCCGTGGGTACGGTGTCGATAATCAGGTCAAACTGGCCTTTGGCGGCGGCCATTTGCGCGTCGTCGGTCGAGATCACGATGTGATCGGCCCCCAGGCGGCGGGCATCGTCTTCTTTGCCGGGGGAACGGGTGAACAGCGTCACCTCTGCCCCCAGCCCCTTGGCCAGCTTCAGCGCCATATGCCCCAACCCCCCCAGACCCACCACCGCTACCCGGCTGCCCTCGCCCACCTGCCAATGGTATAGGGGTGACCAGGTGGTAATGCCAGCACACAGGAGCGGTGCGGCCCCTTTGGGGTCTAACCCCTCGGGAATGCTCAGCACAAACTGATCTGACACGACGATATTTTGGGAATAACCGCCGTAGGTGGGGGTTTGATCCTGGCGGTCTTTGCCGTCGTAGGTAAAGGTGGGAAACTCTTCGCAGTATTGCTCTAACCCCTGGTCGCAGGGCGCACAGCGCTGGCAAGAATCGACCATGCAGCCGACGCCGACTTGATCGCCAGTTTTAAACCGCGTCACCGCGTCACCCACGCCGACCACGCGACCGATAATTTCATGGCCGGGCACGACGGGGTAGGTGGTGCCGCCCCAGTCATTGCGGGCCGTGTGCAAATCGGAGTGACAGACACCGCAGTAGAGAATTTCAATTGCCACGTCGTTGGGGCGCAGATCGCGACGCGTAAACCGATAGGGAGCCAGATCGTCTGTGGCGGACTGGGCGGCGTAGCCGAGTACAGTTGTGGTCATGGGTGCGGCCTTAGGGTGGGGGATGGTTGCTTTATTGTAAATACGGCATTGGCGGGTTTTATACCGAATCCTGCTTGGCTACCCCCGATACCCCTGGGCAAACCGCCGTTCGCCCCTACAGGTTGGCCGATTGGCAATCGGGGGTAGGGAATTCGGATTTGGTATTAGATATACACCTAGAGAACATTTTGAGAACATTTTTTGCCGTTTACGCCATAACTTGCAGGTTGGTCGAGAAACTGGGTTTGATGCTGGCAGTCTGGGCCTGCGGCAACAGCCCTCGGTGTAGGCGATAATAGCCTCGGTTTCTCTGCACCCATCTATGCTTAACGCCGTGCGATCGCGCCTGATTCCCTACCTGCGCACCCAGGTTCTCCCCTCCAAACCGGCCCAGCTGCTGATTCAAACCTGGCTCAAGTGGGATCGCGACAATGTGCCTGGGATGGCGGCGGCGTTGTCCTACTACGCGCTATTTTCACTGTTTCCGCTGCTGCTGGTGGTGCTCAGCGTGATTGGGGTGCTGGTCGGCCCCAACACCGAAGTTTTTAGCGCCATTCAAGCTGTGATTGTGCGCTACCTGCCCCCCGAGGTGCACGACTTGATCCGAGACACCATCCTTGCCCTCCACGAAAACAGCGTCGGCGCAGGGCTGATTGGCTTTAGTATTTTGCTGTTTGCGGCCAGCACCATTTTTGGCATGCTGAAGCGGTCGGTCAACAAAATTTGGGAGTCGCCCAGCCAGGTCAGCGAAGCGGGGTCGCCAGCTAAGATGGTCACCTTTTTCATTCTCAACAAGCTCTCGGCGTTTTTGCTGGTGCTGGCCACGGCGCTGCTGCTGCTGGCCTCGCTGGTGTCAACCATCGTGATCAGGGCAATTCTGGCCCTGATCACCACCTTTCAAGAGACCTTTGCCTTTTGGGAGATTGACGAGGTTTTACTGGTTCAGGGGCTGCAGGCGAGCTGGTCGTTTTTGATCCTGGGCTTTGCGATCGCAGGCCTGTTCCGCATTCTCCCCACCATCAAGCTCTCCTGGCGCGATATCTGGCCCGGTGCCCTGCTGACTACCGTCCTGCTGGCCCTGCTGCAATGGCTAGTCAGCAACAGCATTATCAACCTGGGCAGCCGCTTTATCAGCTATGGCGTGATCGGCAGCGTGATGATCTTAATGCTGTGGATTTTTCTAGCCTGCCAGATCTTTTTTGCGGGGTGCGAGTTTTCGTTTGTCTATGCCCACATATTTGGCACCCGGCGACGGGCGGCTAGGTTTGGCCCCTAAAGGGGCCAAGGGCAGATGGATTGAGTGAACAGCCTGCTCCCTAATCCCCCCGGCCTCGCACAAGCCCGTCGATTTCGCCCAGGAGTACGATCAATGACATGGGTTAAAACACTACTTATCAGCCTTAGCCTGGGAATGCTGTCGGCCTGTGCGGCTCCAAATCCATCGACCCGCCTGATACCCACTTTATCGGCCCAGGAGCGATTTCGAGATCGGCCTGGCGTCACGGTCCTGGCTGCGACCCCGGTCCCTGCGATCCAGGGACAAACCCTCTATGTGCCGGTGTATACCGAAATTTTTGACTCTGAAGCCAACCGTACCTTTCAGCTCACGGTGACCCTAAGCTTGCGCAACAGCGATCGCAGCCAGCCCATTGTCATGACTACGCTAGATTATTACAACTCAGGGGGCGATCGTGTCGTCACCTACCTCGATGTGCCGATTCAGCTAGATCCCCTGGCTTCTACCGAAATCGTGGTCTATCGCACTGACAGCAGCGGCGGAGTCGGCGCAAACTTTATCGTCGAATGGCAGGCCACCGCCCCCGTCAGCGACCCCATCGTCGAAGCGATCATGATCAGCACCGCCTCCCAGCAGGGGATGTCCTTCGTCAGCCCCGCCCGCCCCATCGCCGAACTCCGCCCCTAACCCCCACCCACCCCTCCACCCCACTCAC
>RECJ01000161.1 GCA_007694115.1 Leptolyngbya sp. DLM2.Bin27
CTGCCATCAAATATGCACTAAGCACTTCTACTCATTGCAAAACTGGGATGCACCCACTCATTAGTGCTTGGCTTCAGTTAAAACCATGGGAGCCGAGTGACGATGCTTCCAGTTACCCTAGGGGAGTCAAGCGATTGGTGCAACCCGATCCCAGTGCTACCCCCTAGCGACATCCCTAGCGCAGCCGAGGCGATCACCGAGCCAGACCCCGTCAGCACAAATCTGACCGGCCCAAGCTCCCAGGGTTCTAGCAAGGGCGATGGTCTAGACAGCTGTCCTTGCACCAGAACCCTGGGATCTACCTCTGCAAACGTAACCCCGCGTAACGCTTGGTCAAGCCAGAGAGAGGCATAGGCGATACTGAAAGCGGTGCCCTTAGCAACCGCCTATGGAAATCAGCCCCGACAACATCATTTATTTCGCCCGATCGCCCGTGGTGATCAACGCCACCCTGGTCTTTACCTGGCTAACCATGGCCTTGCTGGTCGGGGTGGCGGCCTGGGTAACCCAGCACCTCTCAGTGGCTCCCCCCCTGCCGCGCTGGCAAAATGTTTTAGAACTCGTGGTCGACGGCATCTACCAACAAATCAAAGACATTACCCAGCAAGACCCAGAACCCTACCTGTCATTTGTGGGCACGCTGTTTTTGTTTATTGTCACCGCTAATTTGCTGATGGTGGTGCCGGGGTACCAGGCTCCCACCGGCTCCCTCTCAACCACAACCGCCCTAGCCCTCTGCGTGTTTGTGGCGGTGCCGATCTACGGCATTCGGCAGCAGGGGTTGGGGCGTTACCTCAAGAGCTACCTAGAGCCGACCCCGATCATGCTGCCGTTTCAGATTATTGGCGAATTTTCTCGCACGCTGGCCCTGGCGGTGCGGCTGTTTGGCAATATCATGAGCGGTAACTTGCTGGTGGCGATTTTGCTGTCGCTGGTGCCGCTGTTTGTGCCAGTGGTGATGCAAGTTTTAGGGATAGTATTTGGCCTGATCCAGGCCTACGTCTTTGCCATTTTGGCGCTGGTTTACATCGCCTCGGCCACCACTGTGCAACAGCACCATCAACCCCTTTCTACCCAGGAGAATACCCATGAGTGATTTAGCCTTGATTGGTGCAGTGGCGATGGTGACGGCGGGGTTGACCATTGCCATTGGCTCGATTGGCCCCGCCCTGGGCGAGGGCATGGCGGTGGCGCGGGCCCTGGGGGCGATCGCCCAGCAGCCCGACAAAACCAACACCATCACCCGCACCCTGTTTGTCGGCCTAGCCATGGTCGAATCGACCGCGATTTACTGCCTGGTGGTGTCGATGATTTTGCTGTTTGTCAATCCGTTTTGGAACTACTTTTTGGGGAACTAAGGTGCTAATTAACTGGTTCACCGTCTTTGCCCAAATTCTCAATTTTTTGATTTTGGTGGCACTCCTGCGGTGGGTTCTCTACAAACCCATTCTCCAGGTCATGCACCGACGCCAGGCGCAGATTGAAGAGCGCTGGCAGGCGGCGGAGCGGCTGCAGGCCGAGGCCCAGCAGGCGCTGGCCACCTACCAACAGCAGCAGCAAGACCTGCAACGCCAGCGGGGCGAGTTGCTGGCCGAGGCCCACACCGCCGCCGACCAAGCCCGCCACCAGCAATTGGCCCAGGTGCGCCAAGAGATCAGCGACCAGCGGGCCGCCTGGCAAACCGACCTGCACCAAGAGCAGGCGGCGTTTTTGCGCACCCTGCGGCAGCAGGTGATTCACCAAACCACGGCGATCGCCCGTCAGGCCCTAGGCGATCTGGCCAATGCCGATCTAGAGCGGCAGATGGTGGGGGTGTTTTGCGATCGCCTGCGGCATCTAGACTCGGCTCCATCCCAGGCGATCGCCCAAGCCCTGGCCCCAGGCGATCAGCCAATTTTGGTTCGCAGCAGTTTTGAGCTGCCGCCCGACCTACGCCAGCAGGTAATCGATGCGTTGCACACCCAGTTTGCGATCGCCCTGCCCGTAGACTTTGCCACCACCCCCAGCCTGCTCTGCGGCCTTGATCTCAAACTCGCCGGGCAGGAGGTTGTCTGGAGCCTAGACACCTACCTAAGCACCCTCGAACAACGCCTTTCTACCGTTCTTACCCAAGCCGAAACCACCCACCATGAACCCCACCTCTCAGCAGGTGCAGGCCGCCTGCAATGAGGCCTGCGCCACCATCAACCAGGTTTTAGCCGACTATGCCGCCCCCCTGGTGCTGCGGGAGACCGGCCTGGTGCAGTCGGTGCGGCCTGGCATTGCGCGAATCACGGGGCTGCCCGGTGTGCGGGCCGATGAGCTGGTGTGCTTTCCTCGGGCGGGGGTTGGCGCAGGCGGCGAGCCCTTACTGGGCATTGCCTTTAACCTCGACCCCGACGAAGTCGGCGTAATTTTGCTGGGCGACAGCCAGTATCTGCAAGCGGGCGATCAGGTCTATCGCACCGAGCGGGTGGTGGATGTGCCCGTGGGCGAGGCCCTGCTGGGGCGGGTGATCACCGTCATGGGGCAACCCCTAGATGGTCGTGGGGCGCTGGATATGGCCGAGCGCCGCCCGGTGGAGCAAGAGGCCCCGGCCATTCTCGACCGCGCCCCCGTCACCGTGCCCCTACAAACCGGGCTCAAGGTGGTGGATGCCCTGATCCCCATTGGCCGGGGCCAGCGGGAGCTGATTATTGGCGATCGCCAGACGGGCAAAACGGCGATCGCCATCGACACCATCCTCAACCAAAAAGACCAGGATGTGGTCTGCATTTACTGCGCCATTGGCCAGCGATCGGCGGCGATCGCCAGAGTGATCGCCACCCTGCAAGCGCAAGGCGCGATGGACTACACCACGGTGGTGGTTGCCGCCGGGCAAGACCCCCTAGGTCTGCAATACATCACCCCCTACGGGGCCACCACCATGGCCGAATACTTTATGGAGC
>RECJ01000006.1 GCA_007694115.1 Leptolyngbya sp. DLM2.Bin27
CTCTGCAAATCACGCTACCCAACGACGGCCCTTACCTGGTTGGCGTCACCTCCACCAGCCCGCAGCCCGCAGGCAACTACCGCCTGCTCGTCACTGCCCGAAATTAGCTAAGCCGCTTAGGGGCCAAAGCCCAGCGGCTGAATGAATCCGCTCAGCCACTGGGCTGCATTCCCATCAGAAAAAGCTATCCCAGAACCATTACTCCAACCTATCGGTGAAATCGACCATGAAGAAAGCCACCCTACTGACCCTGGCCGCCACTGTTGCGATCGCCGCTGGTATCCCCAGTCTGGCCCTGTGGCACCATACTGACCAAACCAACCAAAATCTGGCCGCGATCGAAGCCCTGCGCCAGGAAGAAGCCAGGGCCGAAGCCGCCCGGCAGCAACAGCTCGAACAAGAACGAGAGGCCGCTCAGCAAGAGGCTGCCCGCCTAGAGCAAGAACTAGAGCAGCAGCGCCAGGCCACCGAGCGCCAGCGCCAGCAAGCAGACCTGGTTAACCAAACCGCCGAAGCCTGGCGACAGTTTAACCAGGCGCTCGACACCGCCACCTCTGCCTACAGCAACAATGCCCAAACTCCAGCGCAGATCTTGGGCACCCTTGCCGCCGACCTGGGCACCATTCCCCTGACCCAAATCGATTCGGAACTGGCCACCCTGATCAATGACTTTCGTAGTACGGCCCTGGAGGCCCACCAGATCAAAACCCACTACACCACCCGCATGCAAGAGCTGGATGCGGGTGTAGTCAACGCCAGCCAAACCGGCTGCGATGTGGGCCGTATGGCGGGGGAAGCCAACCCGCTGAGAAATTGCATCGTTGGCGGTCTGCTGGGGGGCTTTGTCTCGGCAGTGGGGGCCAGCGAAGAATTTAACCAGCTGCAAGCCGACTATGAGGCTCGCAGCCAGGGCTTGCTCCAAACGTTTGGCGACCTCTACGGTAGAAAAGAGGCCATGGGCGATCGCCTGCAAACCACCTACGGCATTTCGCCATCTTGAGCGCTATAGTCGCTCTCGTGTCACCGAGCATCGGCTGCCCCCGGCTAGGCAGCTACACACCCCAACCCGTATTCATCAAATCTGGAGAAAACCCCATGCACCTGACCCGCACCCCTCAGCCCCGCCAGTGGCTGCGCCTTGCCGCCTGCTCCCTCACCCTTGCCGCCTTTCCCCTGGGGTGGAGTCTGCTGCCTGCACTCTCTAGTCAGGCGATCGCCGCCGCCCAGAACATTCAAAGCAATTCCAACATCTCTGAGGCCCCTGCCACCACCACCACCCAAATGGCCCGACTCCAGAGCCTGCTACCCGAGCTAGAAACAGCGGTGATTTTGGCCCCGCAGGTGTATGGCGATCGCCTGGAGCTATCCCTGACCACCAAGGACGGCGCTCCCCAGCGCTACACTATCCCCGTCGGCGAAACTGAACTGCAACAGGCCGTTTTGGACTTTCGCCAGGCGCTGACAGACTCATCTTCTGACCCCCAACCCGCTGCTCAACAGCTCTACCAGTGGTTAATCGAACCGATTCAGGCTGAGTTAGAAGCGGTGGGGGCCGAGACTATTCTGTACGTGCCCGACGGCATTTTGCATTACGTCCCCCTCGCCGCTCTCCACACAGGCGATCAGTGGTTGGCAGAACGGTACGCCGTCAATACCTTCACCGCTGCCGCCATGGACGTTGCTAGCCGTTCTAACCGCCAACCGCCCCGGATTCTAGCAGCGGCTCATACGGCAGGGCAGTTTGAGATTGCCATAGGAGAAGGGGAGCCGCTACAGCTCCAGGGGTTTCCCTTTGCCAGAGACGAAGTCGAGGCGATCGCAGCTCGCTTCGCCAACACCACCATGCTCCTAGACGAGGCCTTTTCTCCAGAAACGCTGTTGCCTGAACTGGGCAATCACACCGTTGTGCATCTGGCCGCCAATACGTGGGTGTTTCCCGATCGCCCCGATGAGTCGTTTTTGCTGTTTGGCAATGGCGATCGCCGTTCCTTTAGCGACCTGCAACAGTGGCCCCTAGACCAAGTCGATCTGCTGGTGCTCAGCGCCTGTGAGACGGGGATAAGAGACACCCTCGACGATGGCCAAGCCGTGATCACCTTCAGCAATCTGATGCACAATGCCGGAGCCGCCGCCGTGGTTGCCCCCCTGTGGCAGGTGGATGATTTTGGCACCAAGGTGCTGATGGAAGCATTCTACGAGGCGATCGCAGAGGGTGCGCCCTATGCCGAGGCTCTCACCTCCGCCCAGCGATCGTTGATTGCGACCCAGTCCTCCCCGGCCACCCGCCAGCTAAAGGCCAGTATCTTTCTCGAGGACGGTAGCGAAGCTACCCCAAGCCCCAGACCGCAAGGCCTCAGCCATCCCTACTACTGGGCACCGTTTGTGCTCACTGGCGCTGGGCTCTGACCCCCGCATCGGCCTGTGGCTTAGACATAACAGAAGGCCACAGGTGACCCAGACCAACATCATCTGAGGAAACACCCCGATGAAACCCCGATCGATTCCTTTTGTTTTGGCCCTGACGCTGCTGGCGGGTTGGTTACCCCCAGCCCTGGCCCGATCGCCCGAGTTGCCGACAATTACTGACCTGATGGGCACTGGCGCGATCGCCCCCACCAGTCTGCCCCACTCCCCCAACGGCTCCAGCGAGCTGGTGAATCAGGGCTTTGCCCTGCTGGCCCAGGGACGGTATATGGAGGCGATCGCTGTCTTTGACCAGGCGATCGCCCTCGATGCTCACCAGCCCGATGCCTGGCTGGGGCGGGGCTATGCCTGCTACAGCCAGGGCAACTACCCAGCCGCATTGCAGTCGGCCCAGCGGGCGATCGCCCTAGCCCCTGACCATGACGCCGCCTGGACGCTCAGTGGTTCGGTGCTGTTTGCCATGGGCCGCTACGCCGATGCCGCTCTGTCTT
>RECJ01000085.1 GCA_007694115.1 Leptolyngbya sp. DLM2.Bin27
CTTCACAGTAGACACACTCAGGGTGACTGCGGCCATAACGTACCTCCAAAGGTTTACGCGTAGAAGTAAAGGATAGAAGACAGGACGCGTTAGCACTCTTGCATCCTGAGTGCTAATTTAGCCGCCCAAAAGTTATCTCGGCAATTCTCTCGGAGGTGTGGTTTACCGAACTTATCCCACCTACTCACCCAGCAAAATCGACTGCGCCGTCTTAGCGATGCGCCCCAGATCTTCGTCGAGTAGCGGCGGCCAAGAGACGCCGGCTTTTTGCCCCTGGGCGTAGAGCTGACGGCTTTCGTAGGAGAGAATCAACAGGGCTTTGAGCAAGGTGCGATTGAGGGTCGGTTCGTGCTTGAGCCCTTCAAACAAAACTTTGAGAGCCAGCAGCAGCGAGGTCACCTGGCCGGGGATGGGGGGCTTGCCCTGGCGCAGGCAGGCGATGAAGGTGTCGGGTAGATCGGCGCTGGTGCCCAGGGTTTGGCGCACTACAAATTCGTGAGCAGTTTCAAAATCCATAGGGGTATACGGTAGCTGAATAGGATAATCTAGCCCCGCGTGTGCTGAACAGAGCGGCTCTAAGGGCGGTCTTGGGCTCAGGGGTGGTGGCTGGCAACCGCTGGGCGACGCTGTGTCTGCCTCAGTCTATCGCCTGAGCCACAGTTCAGGGGCAATTGACTGGCCATTGCCCCTGAACTACAGCGAGGGGCAACCGGCCCGGCCTGTTGTCGTTGCGTTGCAATCGGGCAATCTGAGCATGGCTGGCGCGATCGCCAGCCGTTTACCTCCACGGGCGCAAGCTAACGATGACCATCTCCCCACCGCAAACGATTCCCTTTGTGGATTTGACCTGGCAGCATGGGCCGTTGCAGGCAGCTATGCAGGGGGTGATCAACACGGTTATCACCCAGGGCGACTTTGTGCTGGGTCAGGCGCTAGAAGAGTTTGAGGCCAATTTTGCCGCCGCCTGCGGCAATCGGTTTGGGGTGGGGGTGGGCTGCGGCACCGATGCGATCGCCCTGGGCCTGGTCGCCTGCGGCATTGCCCCTGGCGACGAGGTGATTTTGCCCGCCAACACCTTTGTGGCCACGCTGATAGGGGTGCTGCGAACCGGGGCTACACCGGTGCTGGTGGACTGCGATCGCACCACCGCCCTAATCGATCTCGCCGCTGCCGAGCGGGCCATCACCCGCCGCACCCGCGCCATTGTGCCCGTGCACCTCTACGGCCAGATGGTCTCACCCCAAAGGTTGCTGGATTTGGCCAACCGTCACCAGTTGATAATTTTTGAAGACGCCGCCCAGGCCCACCTGGCCCAGCGGGAGGGCTACCGGGCTGGCTCGATCGGCCTGGGGGCCGCCTTTAGCTTTTACCCCAGCAAAAATCTCGGTGCCCTGGGCGACGGCGGCATGGTTGTCACCGCCGAGGAACGAGTGGCGCGCCAGGTGCGATCGCTGCGCAACTACGGCGCTACCAGCAAGTACTACCACACCGAGCCCCAGGGCACCAACAGCCGCCTCGACACCCTGCAAGCCGCCGTGCTCAACCTCAAACTGCCCCACCTGGCGGGGTGGAACCAGGCGCGATCGGCGATCGCCCAGCACTACGATCGCCGCCTCGCCCCCCTAGCCGACCACGGTATTCTCCCAATACAAAACGACGCTGGCCCCGGCCACGTCTACCACCTCTACGTGGTGCGCGTCACTGGCCCCACCCGCCGCGCCAGCCTTCAGGCCCAGCTCACCGCCGCTGGCGTGCAGACCGGCATTCACTACCCCATCCCCTGCCACCTGCAACCCGCCTTTCGCACCCTCGGCCACCACCCCGGCAGCTTCCCCAATGCCGAAGCCCTCAGCCAAGACATTCTCTCGCTGCCCATGTACCCCGGCATCACCCTAAAACAAGTGGATTACGTCGTAGACGCTATGGTTGAGGTGGCCACCGCCGCCGCCGCTGCGGGAGTTTTGCAAGCGGTGAAAGGTTGAAGGATAGTTTTGAGTTTTAAGTTTTAAGTTTTGAATTAAAGCTAGATGCCAAAACTCAACACTCAAAACTCAGAACTCAAAACTCCCCCACTCCCCCACTCCCCACTCCCCCATCCCCCATGCTCTCCCCTCGCCGCCACCTACCCCTCACCTGGGCTATCGCTGCTCTCCTGGCGATCCTCTACGGGCCGCTGCTGGGGCACTGGGTCGATGGCTGGCTGAATAAAACCATCAGCATTCAGCACGAATACTTTAGTCACGGGCTGCTGGGGCTGCCCTTTGCGGCCTACATTGCCTGGGGCAAGCGCCCAGCCTGGGGCGATCTGCCCCCTCGGTGCCACCCCCTGGGGCTAGCGCTCGTGGGGCTGGCGGGGCTGATGTACCTAACTCGTCTGCCCGACTGGATGAACCTGTCGCTGCCGGTGATGCTGGGGGGGCTGTGTCTCAGCCTCAAAGGGCGAGCGGGGCTGCGGCTGCAGGCGGTTGCGCTCATGCTGGTGGCGCTGGCGACGCCCAACCAGCTGCCCTACCTAATTGAGCCGTATATCTTGCCCCTACAGCAGTTGATTGCCTCGGTGGCGGGGTTTTTGCTGGTGCAGCTGGGCATTCCGGTCACGGTAGAAAGCATCTATCTCTACGTGAATGGCCAAACGGTGGAGGTGGCTCCCCACTGCGCCGGGCTGAAGCTGCTCTTTACCAGCCTCTACGTCGCCCTGATGCTGGCCTACTGGACGGGGGCCTACAGCTCGCGGCTGCGCATGGGGCTGTTCTTTGGGGGCACGGTGGCGATGAGCGTGGCGGGCAATATCTTGCGCAATACGCTGCTGAGCTATTTCCACGGGGTGGGGCGCTCTGGGGCGTTTGACTGGCTGCATGAGGGCTGGGGCGGCGATCTTTACTCAGCCCTGATGCTGTTGACCCTGGTTCTACTGCTGCGGTTCATTCAAGACCATGTGCCCCCCAGCCTCAACCTGGCCGTGCCGTCGGCTGGGTCGTCTCAGTCATTGTAGGGTTTGGTGTAGAACCCGGTATCGATCAAGCGATTTCCCCGGTCCGCTATATGTCTCTCAGCCGCTTGCCATGACCACCCAACCCCACGCCCCCAGCCCCAGATCAATTGCCAGTCGATGGGTCAAGATCGCCTTAGTGGTGGTGCTGGCGGCCCTGGCGACGGTTGCCATTGGGCCTGCCTACCTCAGCGGCCAGTGGCCCTGGGTCAATCCCCCCCAGGTGGCGCAGATCGATCAGCTGCGCACCCTGCAAGATCAAGGGCTGGCGCTACCCGGCTGGCAGCTCACCGCCGTTGGCCCCATTCCGGTCAATCGGCAGACTTGGACCATGGCAGATTACCGGGCAGACTCCACGGCGGCGGCGGCCCCAGGGCAGCAGTTTGCGCTGCTGCTGCGGCCCCAGCCCTGGCACAGCAATCAGCCCCAGCTAGAATGGCTTGACCTGGCCGGGTCGCAGAGCTGGCAAATTGAGTCGCGCCAGAGGCTCAAGGTCGCAGCCCCATCGGGGGCCGGGCCAGTCCAGGCCCGCTTCTTTCGGGCCTGGGGCAATCGCCAGAGCTTTGCGGTGGTGCAGTGGTATGCCATACCCAGCGGCGGCCATCCGTCGCCGAGCCACTGGTTTTGGGCCAACCAATGGTCGCAGCTGACCCAGCGCCAGATCACCCCCTGGGTGGCGGTGAGTCTGCTGATACCGATGCCGCCCTTGGCTGCGATCGCAGATTACCAGCCCCTTGCCCTGGCCCTCACCGAACTGGTTCAGCAGCAGCTGACCACCACGGTCTTTGACTAATACCAGATCCGAGTCACATAATCCCGATTCTCAAAAGGCCAAACCCTAGGGGCAAACGGTTGTTTGCCCTGGTCTATTCGACCACCAGGCGCGAAAGACTGGTACCGGGATAGTAATTGGCTAAAATTTGGGTGTAGTTATAGCCCTTTGAGGCCATCTGCATGGCCCCGGTTTGGCTCATGCCGTTGCCGCCGTGGGCCGCCTGCACGATCGCATCAGAGGCCGCATAAAGTGACTCGACAATGCCGCCGTTGTAGCTAATAAATTCGCCAGTGGTAGCCGCCACCGCCGCCTGGGTGGTGTTGGTTTCTTTGCCAATACCCAGATAGGCCTGGTAGCGCTGGGTATTATCGAGATCGTAGGCGCGTCTGGCATGGCGCACGTGGTGCACCAGCGCGTAGGAGCGGGCGGCTACGGCCTGGGCCTTGAGCGCCTCCATCGGCCAGCTGACATACATTTCGCTGCCGACCACGCTGCTCAGGTAGTCATGCATGAGCACAAAATTTACCGCCATCAGGCCAGAGCCACTGCCGAGCAACAGCACCCGGCCCTTATACCAGCGACCGCCCACATAGACGTAGCCCCCCTCCCCCGGCTCTAGCCAAACCGTATTGGTCAGGGTGCAGCTACCGGCGGCCATGCCAGCGCCCTGGGGCCTGAGCATCACACTGCTCTGGGCTGGCAGATTGCAGTAGTTTTGACCATCGAGATCCATCAGGTAGCCGTCGGCGGAGGTGGCGACCTCTAGGGTGGCGGCATTTCTGGCGATCGCCACCCGCATCTCTAGGTTGGTATCAATGGTTTTGCCGGGGTCGAAGGTGCTGGCAGCGGCGGGGGCCGGGGGCGCAGCGGGCCGGGACAGCGATCGGGTGGCCCCCACGGGGGCAGTCTGGGCCGGAGCCGACGCCGTGGCCGCTACCGGCTGACCAGAGGAGGCAGGCGCGACCGCTGGCGTGGCCTCAGGGGCTGCCGTATCGGCATCGGGGGGCAGCGCCGCCTGCACCAGCAGCCGTCGCGCCCGATATAGGTCAACAATCGACTGTCGCACCAGGCCAGTGGTTTGCCACAGGGCTGGGTTCATCTTGCCAGCGGTGGCGGTGCTGCGGCCCCCGGAGGAAGACGACATCAGCACCAGCCCGAGGCTGACTAGGGCCAAGCCGCCAAAGGCTGCTAGCTGCGTAGAATTGTTCCCCCAGGGCCAGGGCGATCGCAGGCTTTTGAAGTCAATCGGCTTTAGCCGAACAGCCTTGAGTCGCACCGGCCTCAGCCTGGGTAGTCGAGCCTTCCCGAGATCTCTCATGGTGGTTTAACCCAATACCCATTCTTGACGATGAGGAAACGCTGCCACAGCCTTTTCCCATTTCAGTCTAAACGTTAGCAAACCAGCCGATCAAAGATCATTCATAGCCTGTCTCTCTCTTCACAACCTATACCCAAAGACATAGATCGAGATATCTGAAGCCGTAGAGTTAGGCGATCTAGGGGCGCAGCTTGCCTAGCTTCAGCCTGACACCACCCGCCCTAGGCAATGGGCAGGGAACCCAGAGATCAACGGCTGATCCCCAGATCCGTGTCGGTCAGAGACTGCAACTAGAGACGCCACGCTAGCGCTAAAGCTCGGCTACTGAGTTAAGCCCCACAATATCTTCATAGGCTGCGGCCACAATGCAGATCGACAGCGGCAGCGTCACCAGCAGCCCCACCCCCAGCAAAATTAGGCCAACAAAGTTGAGTAAGAAAAGTGCCAGCATCAGCACAAAAAATGAAAACCATTTTTTAGTGATCAGCTTGCGACTGGTCTCCATTGCCTGCCAAAAATCTGCGCCTTTATCGATCACCAGGGGCTGGGCAAATAGATAAGCCACGGCCAGATAAATGCCGGGTAAAACTAACAGCAAAAACCCCAGGGCAATCAAGATAGTAGATACTAGGGCCGTCAAAAAGATCGGCAAAAATCGGTTAAACCCCAAAAAGAAATCGCCAAAGACAGCCGTGCGTCCCCGCGCCAGCTGAAAAGCCACAAAGTAGTAACCCGCCGCCAGCGCCGGCGCGATCACATTGTAGGCCAGGGTTAAGATGCCGCCAGGCTGGTCTTCTTCACCTCCGGCACCCAGGGGAAAGGGAAGCACCGAAATTATGATCTGGATCAGCAGCAGCAGTAGCGTATACAAGACAAAGAGCGGTGCCTGCTGCTTAAAAAGCTCCCAACCACGGCTAAAGTAGTTGCCGATATTGACCTCATAATTTCGATTGACTAAATCAGAACTAAAGCTGCTCATCACCGTCCACCCAAAGCCATATAAGACATACCCAGAATATCGGCTAACCGTCGATCGGGATTGACGCAACGGCAAAAATTAACCCAGCCGTTCTCTGGGAGGGCAACTGGAGGGGTAATCGGGAAGCGGCTGCTCTAGGAGTTTGCCACCTGTGGCGGTCAATCAGGCGTTTAAGTCTGCCTATTGAACAACGCTCATTGATGGTTGATTGTGGATGATTGGCCGCTATAGTTAACGAGGCAATCGCCTCAGTCAACTACCGGGCTGCCGTGGTGATGGGTCATATACCACTGCCCGGCTATGCGCTCAAAGCCGTTGGTGGCCATCGATCGGGCCTCTAGGCGACGGTCGCCGCCGCTAATTTGCAGCACATTCTCAACCAGCACCACGTAGGCCAGGTCGCCGCTGACCTCAACGGTGAGAATGTCGGTGTCAATTTCGAGGTAGCTGGTGTTTTGAAAGATCCGCTCCCAGGCGTCGCGGATATCGGCCCAGCCCTTGAGGGCATCGCGCCCAGGGTGAATGCAGAGGCAGCCCATGCCCTTTGACCAGACCGCTTCCATAGCTTCTAAGTCTTTCTTCTCAAAGGATCGGTAGAAGGCCTTATTTGCGGCCAAGACCAGTTCGCGATCGCCAGTCATAGGGTCCTCACTGATAAGATACAGGGGCGTTTCCCTGCCTCCTGTCTTGAGCATAGCTAACGGCAGGGGGAGGCAACCACCTCCGGCTCTAAAGTTGCAGAACTGCATGCTAAAACTTGAAAATTTATCGAAGCGCTACGGATCGAAGCCGGTACTGCAAGATCTCAGCCTTACCCTACAGCCCGGAGAAATCTACGGCCTGCTCGGCCCCAACGGAGCGGGCAAAACCACCACCATCAACATCATCTGCGGGTTGCTCAAGGCCGACAGTGGCCGAGTCACCATCGGCGATCGCCCGGCGGGCGCAGCTACCAAAGCCTGGGTCGGCGTCATGCCCCAGAGCAACCTACTCTACGGCAGCTTGACCTGTGGCGACAACCTGGCGTTTTTGGGCCGCCTCTACGGCCTGTCTCGGGCAGACTGCCAGCGGCGGGTCGATATCTGCCTTGAGTCGGTCAACCTGCTCGATCAAAAACACACCCCCGTCGAGCGCCTCAGCGGCGGCATGCAGCGGCGGCTGAGCATGGCGGCGGCGATCTTGCACCGGCCCAAGCTGGTGATTCTCGACGAGCCGACTACCGGGCTAGACATAGAGGCCCGCCAGGAGCTGTGGCAGCTGATTCGACAGTTTAAGTCGATGGGGGTGACGGTGCTGCTCACCTCTCACCTGCTCGATGAGGTGGAGCGGCTGTGCCAGCGGATTGGCATTTTGCGCCAGGGGCGGCTCTTGGCCGAGGGCACCCTGGCGGAGCTGCGATCGCACATTCCCGCCCAAGAGATCGTCACCGTCGAAACCAGCGACCCCGAGGGGGCGATCGCCCGAGCCCAACAGCTGGGCTACCCCCACCGCACCTACGGCGGCGACCTGGCCTTCTGGGTGCCCGACCAGCTCGAACTGCAAGATCTACTGCTCCGCTTTGAGGGCATCTCCCTCGACTCAATTGCGCGATCGCCGGTCAAGCTGGAGCATATCTACCTCGAAGTTACCCGTGGGGGTGCAGTAGTTGGGTAGGTGGGTAGGTGCCCACTCACCTACTCACCCGCTCCAGTCAACTCCTCGACCACCATTGCCGCCAGCTTAGCCGAGGCCCCCGCTGCCCCCCGCGCCGATCGCAGATCTTGCCGCATGGTTTCTAGCTCGTCGGGGTTGGCCAGATAGCTCACCACCTGTTCAGCTACGGCTGGGGGCTGGAGCGGGCCGATCAGCTCGGGCACGATCTCGCGTTTGGCCCAGATATTCGGCCAGGCAAACAGCCGACCCTCCTTATATATCTGTCGCAAGATTAGGGTGTTGATCGCCTTGGCCAAGCTGTCGCCCACCACCGGCAGGTTGGCCAGCAAACCGGGAATGCCATCCCAGGCTTTCATCGCCTCTAGTTTTTGGGTGGGCAGCAGCACCACCATGGGCACGGCCAGGGAACCCAGCTCGGCGGTGTTGGCCCCCACGGTGGTCAGGCAAAACCGCATTTGCCCCATGACGTCGTAGGCAGGGTGGGTAGCCCACAGCATCACCTCCAGCCCGCTGGGGGTACGTAGCCGGGGCAGGGCAGAGTTTTCGCCCACCAGCTCCGCCGTGGTAGCGCCCTCAATCAGGCGAATATCGGCGTTATGGTCAGCGTCGACAAACTGGGCCAGCGCCTCTAGGCTCAGCATCGGCGCGACCGGAATCACAAACTGGGTCTGGGGGCGCAGCCGATGAATCGCCTCGGCAATGCCCAGGGCAAAGGGCAGGCCAACGCTGAGCTTATTTTTCTTAGACCCTGGCATGATGCCGATCAGGTCGTGGTCGGGCAGCAGCTGGAGGCGATCGCGCACCGCCGCCTCGGCCAACCCATCGGTCTGCACATCGGCCATCAGGTCGCCAATCACCTCACACTTGTGGCGATGCTGGGCCGGGGCTGCCTCCACAATGGCCGGGGTCATGCAGCCAAAGCGATTGACCCAGCCGTGCCAGCGGGCATCCCACTCGGCGTAGATCACCGAGCGATAGCCCAGGCGTTTAGCGATCGCCACCGGATACACCTGGTCGCCGCCGAGAAACAGCACCACCCCCTGGGGCCGCCAGTCCCAGCCCGCCGCCGTCTTGCCCGTCAGCAAAAAGCGAAAAAAATACTCTGGCCCCTGAACCCGATCGACCTCCGGCAGGCGGCGGGCCATCTCGACCTCGCGCCCCGAGGCGTTGGTGCAGGGCGACAGCACCACCGAGATCCGGGTGGCGGCGGGCAGGCGCGATCGCAGCTCTCGCACCACGGGCCGCACCCAGGTAGCAATCTCCCCCGGCCCGTTGGAGAGAATCAAAATATCGCCGGGGGGCAAGGTTAGATCAATCGCAACGGTCATGGGGTCAGCGTCCACCGGGTGAGTTGTCGTTATATAGGTTCTCTATATATAGCGACGGATTTTTGTAACCATAGATTTTGACCAGGGCAGCTGCATATCTGTAGCTTCGCCTGGGGCGAATTGCCCCTAGGCCACCCTGAAAACACCATCATACGGACTTCAGACACTTCTATCTCAAGCTGGCCGCTTCAGCGTGAGCTAGCTAATTTTGTCGAGCACAGTCGAGCAGACGGACGCAACCAGACTATTCGGGCACTGAGGCAGTGGGTACGCGACACCCTAGCGGGTCTCTAGTTTATTTCTCGTAACAGAGCGATACGTAACTTAGACTACATAGCATTCTTCTCAGGTTCAGGTTCCCGCTTTTAACCGCTCTCATAGGCGCTTGTGGATCCCTAGGTTCTTTGCCCAGGGGGAATTCTCCATGGACCATAAAAGATAGCCTGAGGACAATTAGAGTTATCCCATAACCCCTTTCTGAGAATACTGATAAGCACTGTTACAATTCTCTGGCTTCATTCAGGATCATTGTCGGTGCCTGATCCCGGTGCTAAGGTCTGAGTCAATGGATCGAATGGTCTTTCGCTAAGGAGAGCTAAAACCATGAATCAGGTACATCGATTCAGTGTTTAGGTTGGGTGGAGTGCTTGGCCCTTGCCCCCGACTCGGTAAAACCTGCTAAGGAGATTTCTAGGAAAGAAGACTCCGGCCACAACCACCAGGGAGCCGCTGTAGGGTGGGCACTGCCCACCATTAGGGAAACTATTTTCCAGAAGTCGCCTAACCCCCTAGCCTGTCTTCTCTAGCCCGTTTCTGGGCAGCCCCCGCTAGAGTTGCAGAGTTTCTCCTACTGGCCCAGCCCTCGCCCCCAGAGCCAGCCAGAGCACACGCACCGATTCTGCATTCGTTTTCGAACTATTTTCTCAATCCACGTTTGATCACGCTGACTATGCATTGCAGACTCAGCAGGAGGTTTCTATGGATTTTTATGGAAAGACCGCTCTGGTGACCGGAGCATCGCGCGGCATTGGTCGCGCCATTGCCCACACCCTAGCCCGCCAGGGCATGCAGCGCATTTTGCTGGTGGCCCGCAACGCCCAGCGCCTTGAGACCGTCGCCGCTGAGGTGCGGCAGCTCGGGGCCGAGGCCGTGGTGCTACCGGTCGATCTGACCGACCCGATTCAGGCGAATGTAGTGATTGCCCGGGCCTGGCAGCACCATGGCCCCGTGCATCTGTTGGTCAACTGTGCCGGGGTGGCCCACCAGACCCCGTTTTTGCAGGCCAAGCTGCCCCAGGTGCAGTCAGAGATCTCGACCAACCTGATTGGCCTCTACACCGTCACTCGCCTAGTAGCCCGCCGCATGGCCGTGCGTCAGGAGGGCTGCATTGTCAATGTCTCTAGCCTGATGGGCAAGGTGGCCGCCCCAACCATGGCCACCTACTCAGCGACTAAGTTTGCGATTGTGGGCTTTACCCAAGCCCTACGCAGCGAGCTGGCCCCCCATCGGGTAAAAGTCGTGGCGCTGCTGCCCTCGCTGACCGACACCGACATGGTGAAAGGGTTTGACTGGTTTCGCGGGGTGCAGCCCTCGACCCCTGAGCAGGTGGCAGAGGCACTGGTGCAGGGCCTCAACCGGGGACAGGCTGAAATCTTGGTGGGCTGGCAGAGCCATGCAGCGGTGTGGACGCAGCGGCTGGCACCCTGGCTGATCGAGCCGATGCTTCAGCTGCTGGCTCCGGCTAAGCCAGAGCCACGGCGACCCGTGCGATCTATGTAGCAAGCCACCGGATACAGGTGGCAGGTATAGGGTTCACGGTGGCTGTGGTCAGGCTGGCCGTGAACCTGACCCTAGTGCAGCGTCAAAACTAAAAATTAGGGTTCGCGTAGGTTGGGTGCAACGAAGTGCAACCCAACAGCAGTAAGCCTTGTTGGGTTCCGCTGGCGCTCCACCCAACCTACAAATTTAGGCTTGACAGACCACTAGGCCTAACGCCCTACTTGGCTGCTGTGGTGTTGCCAAAGAAGTCGATGCGGTAGTCGGTGATGGTCACCCCGGTGCGGGCTTCGATCTGCTCAATCAGTTCGGGGGGTAGGGTGACTTGAATATCAATGATTTCGTCGGTGTCGAGGCAGTTGACGTGGCTGTGGGAGTCGCTGAGGTGGCCGTAGAGGCGACCGTCGGCGCGCTCGACACACTCAATAATGCCCTGCTCAGAGAGCGCATCGAGGTTTTGGTAAACCGAGGTGTGGCCAATCTCGCGGCCCTGCTGACTGAGGCGGTTGTAAATTTCTCGGGCGGAAAGGTGCTCATGGTTTTGCCAGAGCAATTCTAAAATGTAGCGTCGCTGCCGACTCAGCCGCATGCCCAATGCCTGACAGCGCTCTAGGGCATCATCCAGGGAGGTAATGGGCTGGTTAAGGGCGACTGGCTCTTCCATGGGGTTGATGGTAAATCATACTCAGTACCACTTTAACTTGTTTAAAAGAATCGTGTCTATGAACACAGTTACTTCTCACCGATAGCCACCCCAGCACCTGAGCAATGGGGGTAACTACGACTGTTCCATGAAAATAACAGGATCTAGCTAGCAATACGTACAATCTGCCGTGCACCCTACGCCCCGCCCCCCGCCCTTTAGTAGTCGCAGGCAGAAATAGCTCCCCAATTCCCGAAAGGCATATTCCCTGGAATACAGAGCACCCCCTTTCTGCCTCCTGCCTTCATCCTTCATCCTTCTGCCTTCTGCCTTCTGCCTTCTGCCTTCTGCCTTCCCGTACTAGCCTCTGGCAAAATCAGCTAGTCAAGTACTCGGGCTGAGCACCTTGGGTTCAGCGCTGGCTGTTTTAGCAATTTCTTGCAGTCGCTGAATGCGGTCTTCGGTAGAGGGGTGGGTCTTCAACAGCGCCATCATGCCTTCTTTAGAGAGGGGATTGATGATAAACAGCGGCGCAAAGGCCGGGTTGCCGTGGATGGGCACCTTTTGCCCCATGGCTTCTAGGGTTTCTAAGGCTCGCACCAGCGCCAGGGGGTTTTCGGTGATCTCGGCGGCCCCGGCATCGGCGGCGTATTCGCGCGTCCTTGAGATCGCCATGCGAATCAGCCCGGCGGCGAAGGGGGCAATCACTAGCAGAAATAAGATGGCAATGGGGTTATTGCCGCGCCGCCCGCCGGCCCGGGCCACGGGAAAGTACAGCGCCCCCAGGGTGAGAATGCGGCCCAAAAAGGTCAGCGACCCGGCCAGGGTGCCCGCCACCGCCTGGGTGAGGGTGTCGCGGTTGCGCACGTGGGTGAGTTCGTGGGCGATCACAGCGTCGAGTTCGTCGTCGGGCAACAGGTCGATGATGCCCTTGGTCAGTGCGATCGCAGCATGATTTGGATCTCTGCCGGTGGCAAAGGCATTGGCTGCCTCCGAGGGCACCAGGTAGAGGGTAGGGGTGGGAATGCCCGCGCGATCGCTCAATTTTTCCAGCCGTTCAAACAATTCTGGGGCGGCTTCGCGGGGGGTAGGCTGCGCCTTAAAGGCCGCCAGTGCCGCCCGGTCAGAGTAGTACCACGAGCCAAAGCTGCTCACCGCCGCAAAGCCCAGACCATAGATCAAACCGGTTTCGTCGCCCACCAGCAGGTAGCCCGCCAGCACAATCAAGCCGCTGAGCAACGCCAGCAGTGCCAAGGTCTTGAGCTGATTGTTTGCCGCCATTGTTTGCCGCCGTAGGTGACTTCAGATAAAGAACCTGAGAAAAGATTAAATTTCATAGGTATCTCTACAGCATCCCAGATGTCTGGGCAACTGAATTCTACCTAAAGCAATAAACCTGTCTTTTGCTGCGCCCAACCAGCGGCACCTAGGAGCCGAAGGCAGAAATAGCTGCCCTATTTTCGCCAGGCGTAGTCCACCGCTTAGATCGCTACCGCGATCGCATGCTCCAGGCCCTGCCCCATCACCCCCGGGGGCAAACCCTTCACCAAACTATTGACACACAAATTTTGTGTATGTATTATTGATTCAACGCACAATTAAGACTTTATACAAACACAAATATACCCCCCCAGGAGGTGGCCTCTATGGTGTTCAGCATTTTGCCCAGGTCATCTAAATTGTCTGGTAAAGGCAAGCCCGATCCGTCACTGCTCGACGCCCATTTGCAACACCGTGCCATCGTCACCGAGGTCATTCAACCTGGTCAACGGGGCCGGGTTGCCTATCAGGGCACGACCTGGGTCGCATTTTGCCGCTACCAGGTCGTGCTCCCAGTCAATACACCGGTTCGCGTGGTCGAGCAGTACAGCGCCACTACACTCATCATCGAGCCTGTGCCACTGGTCAATACTCCATCGCTCTTGCCCGACAACATCGCCTGATTTTGACTTATCACCTGCATAGGATCTCAGTACTTTTATAGAGACCCCATGCAGGTTTTTTATTCTATGTTCTACTCATTCAATAAATTTTTATTACGTTAAAAATATGTATTCAAAGCATAAATTGTCCGTATTCCATGAGCAAATTGATTGAGCCTCACGGGAGATCTCTGTAGAATCAGAGGGCTCAAACGTGGGTAGACTCCTAGAGTTGGCCCATGGTTGTAGCGCCTCTACGTTGGCCGTCAGCCCAGGGGCCAGCGTTTTACCGTCTCGTCTTAGCTTGAGCACCCTACCAAGGAGAACACCATGCCCAATGCAGCTGGCAAACCACCCGATACTGCAACCACTCAAAAGCAACAGCGCAAACGGCTCAACCTTGATCTCGCCCCTGCCGCCTACGAGTTGCTCCAGCAGCTATCTGCTGACTCTGGCAAGAACATGGCCGATGTTTTGCGCACTGGTCTCGCCCTCTATGGCATCGCCGAAGAAGAACGGAAGAAAGGGCGACGCCTCGGCGTTGTGGAAAATGAAAAAGTCATCAAGGAGATTGTCTTACCTTAGATTGTTCCACGCAAAAACCCCTCCACTTGCCAGGGCTCTCTGCCCTCACCCCTGCCCCGCTGCCAAGGAGAGAAGGGATAAGGGCGGAGAGCCTAGTCCTCTGAGGCAGACATAAATCCACCCGTTAGCCAACGCAAAAACCCTTGTATGACAAGGAATTCCCTTTCTCCTAAGAAACACCTTGCGGAGACTGAGGTGGAGAATCCTTTGGAACCAGCTC
>RECJ01000189.1 GCA_007694115.1 Leptolyngbya sp. DLM2.Bin27
CCTAAGTCACCCACCTCGTCAATCAAATGCTCTACGTCCAATTGGTCAAACTTGCCCTGTCGCAATAGATCAACCATCCGGTCTGACCAGAGAGCAATGTCACATTCGTAGAGGGTCGCTAAATCCGACTGAGACAGGTTAGCGGTCATAGCTTTCTAGGCAGAGTTCAGGGGAAATCCCACAGCTAAGTCTATCGTTCTTTATGGTCAGCAGTCAGCTTCTGGCACCGCCTACCAAGGCCTTAGCCGATCGCCAGCGGCAGTTGGCCAAAATCGGTCACTACCCTGAAGTCATCGGCAAAATCTGGGGTGCCGGGGCGCTGCACCGCACAGACCTGCCAGCCCGCCTGCCGCGCCGCCGCCAGTTCGCCGGGGTGGTCAGACAAAAACAGCAGCGCTGCTGCCGAGAGGCCCAACGTCTCAGCAATCTTGGTATAGGAAGCCGCTGCTACCTTTGGCCCGGTGGTGGTGTCGAAATAGCCGCTCAAGCAGGGGGTGAGGTCACCCGCGATGGTGTGGGCAAACAGCAGTTTTTGCGCCCCGATCGAGCCAGACGAATAGATATAGAGCGGCACCCCCTGCCGATGCCAGGCTTGAATGTGGGCGGCGGCATCGGCGTACAGGTGGCTGCGGTAGGCTTGGTCGCGGTAGCCCTCTTCCCAGATCAGACCCTGCACCGCCTTGAGCGGGGTGACTTTTTGGTCGGCCTTGGCCCAGGCCAGCAGCTGGGCTACACAGGCCGCCTGGCTGAGATCGGGGTTGCCCACCTCGGCACGCACCTGGTCGAGCAGTGCCCGCCCCTCGGCGGTGGGGCCAAACTCGGCCATGAAGGCCTCTAGGCGCGCTTCGGCGTAGGGAAACAGGGTGTTTTTGACGAAGGCAATGTCGGTGGTGGTGCCTTCGATATCGAGTGCGATCGCACCGATGGGCCGCCCCTCAAATAAAACCATAGTCAAGAGATTTTTAGGGAAGACGATACCAGCTTGCAGCCAGCGACTGTAGCCGCTGTAGGGTGGGCAATGCCCACCACCTGGGAACTATTTCCCAGAAATCTTAAGCGAACGCCGAGTATTCAGGAAACCCCTTGGCGATCGGGCTGCCGGTGAAGTGGGCCACCCAGCCCTCGGGGTTGCAGAACAGGCGAATGGCGGCAAACTGGGGGGCCTCGCCCATGTCAAACCAGTGGGGGGTGTGGGCGGGCACGCCGATCAGATCGCCTGCGGTGCAGAGGGTGGCGTAGATTTTGTCGCCCAGGTGCAGATAAAACACCGCCTGCCCTTCGACAAAAAAGCGCACCTCGTCTTCTTGGTGAATGTGCTCGTCGAGAAACTTGTGCCGCAGCTCGGTTTTTTGGGGGTGATCGGGGTGCATGCGAATCACGTCGGCGGTGACGTAGCCGCCCTCGGCCTTGAGCCGGTCGATATCTTTGGCGTAGGCGGTGAGGATGGCTTCTGGCTCCGCCGACGGCGACAGGGGGGCCTGGGTCTGCCACTGCTCAAAACGCACGCCAGCGGCGGCGAGGGCAGCTGCGATCGCATCGGCATCGCGGTACTCATCGAGCAAAGTCGCGCCGTTTTGGGCGCTAAAAATGCGCAGTAGGGTCATGGGGTAAGGGCCTTTAGGGTAGGTGTCGGGTGTCGGGTTTAAGGAAACGGGAGCTGGCGCAGATAGATCTCTTGCAGAGTGCAGCTGACTAAAACCTCCAGGGCCTCAGTGGCCATGCGCGCCTGGGCTACGGTGGCCCCCCAGCTGTACAGGCCGTGGCCAGCGATCAAGTAGCCCACCGGCGCTGCGATCTGCCTCAGCTGAGACAGCACCACATCGCTCAAGATCACCATATCTTGGCTGTTGGCCACAATGGGCAGGGCCACCTCTCGATCGTGGGTGGTGATGCCCGGCAGCGCCTTGAGCAACTCATAGTTGGTTAACACCAGGGTATCTTGCCCCCGACTCACCAGCCAGCGAGACAGGCTGACGCAGTTGATCGAGTGGGTGTGTAGCACCGCCCCCACCTCTGGGTAGGCGCGGTATAGGCTGGTGTGCAGCAGGGTCTCAGCCGACGATCGCTGGCCGGCTGTGAGGGGCTGCCCAGACCCATCGACCACCATAATATCGGCGGTGGTGAGCTGGCCCTTGTCGCGCCCCGACATGGTGATAGCGACCTGTCCACCGGGCAGGCGGGCCGAATAGTTGCCGCTGGTAGCCGGTGCCCAGCCCTGGCTAGACAAGAAGCGGCCTGCTTCTGCTAGAGATTGCGCGATCGCCTGAAACTCCATCTCCTCAACAGCCTTCCCCGATGGTTTGGACTCACTACTCTAGCATCAATGCCCTCTCCCAGGGCGAGCCCAGCCCGACCGCCCGCTTCACCGTGATCCTTTCTTGCGGCGGTAGCTCACCAGAGCCCATCTATCCTATGATCCTATGATTTTCCTATAGCATTGCTTTACAGTGGTCTATGCATTTAGATGGCCTATTTTTGCTGGATTCGATCAATTGTTTCAACAACAGAGAGAGCTGATCCTTAATCATTTTATCTGCCTGTTTTTGCTGTGATTGCTCTAACTTATTCATGCAAATCTCCAGAGGTGAGCTTTAGATTCTGACCCGCTTTTTCGCCTGTTTGGGTAAAGCCTGTAATAGATTGGCGAACCCGTGTCAAGCCTGATCTATTCAGGTTTTGGCGCTTGGATGGCCAGTTTTTTAGAATACTAGTCAAGCAGGAATTCTTGACGTTTTGGACAATTAAGTCATTCTGAATTATGGTGAGATTGGGTAGAATAAGTACTTGCTCTACCAGGCAAAATTTGGAATTGTATTCCTACCTAGAGCAGCTTTTTGTGGCGATTGAGGTCGTCATGGCTGAGGTCGGGCTAAAATTACCCAGCTGCTCTGCTCAGATGTCTTAAGCAAATTGACGCAACCCTAAATAGGAGAGGAATATGTCTACCTTGACTGTGTGGAAGTTTAAAACCGCCGACGGGGCAGAAAAAGCCCTGGCTAAGCTGGGCGATCTGCAAAAGCAGGAGATCGTCCAAGTGCTCGACGCCGCCATTGTCACCTGGCCGGTAGGGCGCAGCAAGCCCAAGACCAACCAGGCTGTGAGCACCACGGGAATTGGTGCCCTCGGTGGAGCCTTTTGGGGCATGCTGTTTGGCCTGATTTTCTTAGTGCCCCTGTTTGGCATGATTGTCGGCGCAACGGCGGGTGCTATATCGGGCAAGTTTACCGACTACGGCATCAACGACGACTTCATTAAAGATCTGCGGGAGAAGGTGACCGAGGGCACCTCAGCCCTGTTTTTGCTCACTGGGCAGGTGACGGTTGACAAGGTCAGCGAAGCCTTTGCCGCCGATGAAGTCGGTGAGTTGATTCAGTCAAACCTGTCGGCTGAGCAGGAAGCTAAGCTGCGCGAAGACTTTGGCGCTGAGCTTTAACAGTCAGCCCCAGCGCTGGTCGGGTGGGCCTCGCCAGGCGATCCACCCGATCAGGGTTTCAAACTTTATTTTTAGGAGATCAACACCATGGGCGATCGCCCCATTCAAATTATTGTGGCCGCCTTCAACCACCCCGATGAGGCCGGTATCGTGATGGCCGACCTCAAACAGGGCAAGCGGGAAGGACTAATTGGCATCATCGACGCCGCTGTGGTGGTCAAAGACGCCAAGGGTAAGCTCAAAATTACCGATGCCAAGCGCCGCAGCCGCAAGGGCTTGGTCACGGGCGGCGTAGTCGGCGGGCTAATTGGCCTAGTGTTGGCCCCGCCGGTAACGGCGATCGCCGCCGGCGGTGGCGTTATCGGTGCCCTGATGGGCAAGCTGCGCAGTGCCCCCCTCAAGGCCGAAATGAAAGATCTGGGCGCGGCTCTCCAGCCCAACACTTCGGCGATCATCGCCATCATTGAGCACACCTGGGTAGAGAAACTCGAAGCGGCCCTGATGGATGCCGGCGCTCAGCTGATCCGCGATGTGATCAAGGCTGACATTGCCGAGCAGCTAGAGGCCGGGGGCAACGTGATCTACACCGCTGGGGCCAGTGGCGAAGCCCTGGGGGCAGCCCGCGTGGCCCAGAGCGGTGACACTTTGACCGCCAGTGGTCTTGCCATTACAGATGAAGGTCTTTTTCTAGAGGAGGCAGAAATTCTCCTGGAGCTAGCGGAGGAGGAGATTACCCCAGAGGCTTAAAAAGCATCCCCTTGTAGGTGGGCATTGCCCACCTCAACTCTGATCTACCAACGGCTCAACCCGCCCAGCCTCTGAAAAAGGTAGCGTTCATCAAAACCCCCGCGCCGACCCTCAAGCCCATGGTGGGCATTGCCCACTACCTAAGGAGACACCATGCTTAACAAAGAGCGACCGAGCCGCCGCGAGCAGCGCAAAGAAGAGCGGGAGGTATTTGGTCGCCGGGGCACCGCCTCGATCTGGCCGTCAAGGGCAACGTGCTCGACTACGAATACACCATTGGCGAAGACGGGCGCAAAGTGGCCGAAATCTCCAAACGGTGGTTTCGCATCGCCAACACCTACGGCGTCCAGATCGAGCCCTCCCAGAATGACATTTTGATTTTGGCCATCACCGTCGCCCTCGATCGCATGGCCCATCCGTAGCTCATTCATAGCCCACCCTACTGTATTCACCCTTTATAACAAAACAGGGGTAGCCCTAGGCCGCCCGATGACTCCATAGGAAACGAACATGATTACTCGCCAAGACCTGAAAGAACTGCAAGGCCTCACCAAGGTGCCCGCCCTGTCGCTGCTGCTGCCCACCCACCGCACCTCCCCCGACAATAAGCAAGACCCCATTCGGGTCAAAAATCTGGTGAAAGAAGCCACCGATCGCCTCTCCGAAGAGTTTTCCACCCGCGAGCTAGAGCCGCTGCTGAAAAATCTGGACGAACTGGTGGAGGACATCGACTACGACCATGCCCTCGACGGGCTGGCCCTATTTGCCGCCGAAGATTTTGCCAAAAAATTCTACCTGCCCTTCACCGTGCCCAAGCGGGTAATTATTGACCAGAGCTTCGCCACTCGCGACCTGGTCTATGGGCTGCACCGGGCCCAGCGCTACTGGGTGATTTTGCTCAGCCAAAACGCCAGCCGCCTGCTGGCCGGTTTCGGTGAAACCCTCAAAGAAGTCAACAACAAAGACTTCCCGCTGCAAATGGAAGGCCCCGGTGCCACCACCGCCCCTCCTGGTGAGGTCGACTCGGCCTACGTGGACGATCGCCATCGTCGCTTCTTTCAGTCGGTCGATCGGGCCTTTACCGCCTACGCCGCCGATGACACCCTGCCGATTATCGTGGGCGGGGTGATTCGCCAGATCTCCTTCTTTCAAGAGGTGTCGCAGTATACGTCACAGATTGCGGGCACCATCACCGGCAACTTTGACAGCGCCACCGAGGCCGAGCTGATGCCCCAGGTGTGGCCGATTGTGCAGGAGGTGCGCGCCCAGCAGCGCGCCGACGCCCTAACTGCCCTCGACACTGCCATGAGTGAGAAAAAAGTAGTTTCTGCCCCAGAGGAAATCTGGCAGATGGCTAACGAAGGCCGTGGTCAACTGCTGCTGGTCGAAAACGGCTACCGCATTGCGGCCACGGTCGATGACAAAGGCGGCCTTCAGGTCGTCGATGAAAAAGGCGGCACCGACGTGATGGATGACGCGATCGACGAAATCATCGAGGCGGTGCTGGCCATGGGCGGCGAAGTCATGCTGATGGATGACGGTGCCCTAGCGGATTACGAACGCATGGCCCTGACGCTGCGCTATTAGATCGGTCGTTAGATGCAGGCTTGAGATCTGAGATTTGAGTGACTGTCCCTCGCTCAAATCTCAGATCTCTCCTGGGCGAGAATCACGATCTAGATCATCTCGAATCTCTAGCCGTTAGACATAGCATGACTAGCTCATGCATCTGAGATACTTGAAGTCTGTAAAAACAGATACTTCAGGAACAGTTCTATGGGCACCGATCAACAACTCGGCGCGCTGGTTATTATCGGCGGCGCAGAAGATAAAGAAGGCGACTGCACCGTTCTGCGCGAATTTGTCCGCGCCTGCGGGGGCGTTAAAGCCCGGATTGCCGTGATGACCGCCGCCACCAGCCTGCCCGGCGAAGTTGGCGACCAATACATTCGCGTGTTTGAGCGCATTGGGGCCGAGTCGGTAGAGATTGTCAACACCGAGCGCCGCGAAGACTCTGAACGCGAAGACAGCATTCGCAAAGTGTCAGAGGCCACCGGCATTTTCTTCACCGGGGGCGACCAGTCACGGATTGTTGACTTTATCAAGGGCACTCCCCTAGACGAGGCCATTCACCAGCGCCACCGCGCCGGGGCCGTGATTGGCGGCACCAGCGCCGGGGCCGCCATGATGCCCGACGAGATGATTGTCGGCGGCACGTCGGTGTCTAACCCCAGCGTCGATGCGGTGGAGATGGGGCCAGGCATGGGCTTTTTGCCGGGCATCGTGGTCGATCAGCACTTTGCCCAGCGGGGTCGACTAGGTCGGCTGCTGGCTGCCCTGGTGCTGCAACCGGCGGTGCTGGGGTTAGGTATTGACGAAGATACGGGCATTATCGTAGAAGGCGATGAGTTTACCGTGATTGGTCGAGGGGCGGTGACGGTGGTGGATGAAACCAGCGCCACCCACAATAACCTCGAAGGTCTGCTCCACGATGAACCGATCGCCCTGTGTGGTGTTAAGCTGCACATTTTACCCCAGGGCTATCGGTTTAATCTAAAGACCCACCAGCCGCTGGTGTAAGCCCCCATCGCCAATAACTATGACCACCCTGATCAACCCCGCCCCCGTTCCCACCCCCGTCAAAACGATCTATACCGGCGATGTTGTTCAGGGGGTGCCGGTGATCACTCACCTGGGGGTAGCCGATCTACCGGCGGGCCAGAGTCATCGGTTTTTCTTTCAGGGGGTGCAGATGGGCACCGGGCAGCATTGGTATGTACCGGTGCTGGTGGCCAGGGGGGTAGGCAACTCCCCTGGCAAGCCTGGCGCTGGCCCCTGTATTGCCCTGGTGGCAGGGGTTCACGGTGACGAAGTCAGCGGTATCGACGCGGTGCAGCGGGTGATGGCCCAGCTCGACCCGGCGGCGATCACCGGCACGGTGATCGCGGTGCTAGGGGTATCGCGTCCGGCCCTAGAATATACCCGCTCACTGTGGCCCAGCGCCCAGCAGGGGGGCGTAGGGATTGACATGAACCGCGTCTGGCCCGGCGATGAAACCGCCGACAATGCTGCCGCCCGCCACGCCGGGCTGCTGTGGCAGCGACTGTTTATGCCCAACGTAGAGGTGGTGCTCGACTACCACACCATCACCACCGGCAGCGCCTTTACGGTGTTTTTGTTTGCCGATCTGCGTCAGCCTGCGGTGCGCCAGATGGCGGCGCTCTTCCCGGTCGAACATATTAAAAATGATCCGGGTCTGGGCGGCACCCTAGAGACGGCCTTGGTCGAAGCAGGGATTCCGGCGCTGACCATCGAGATTGGCGAAGGCCGCCGCTTTGAACCCGCCAAAATTGCCCTGGCGGTGGAGGGCAGCCTCAACGTGCTCAAACACTACGGCATGGTAAAAGGCCCCCTAGGGCGCACCGCCGCTGATGTGGGCACGGTGTTTGGCGATACCCTAGAGACCATTCGGGCGACGGCGGGCGGCTTTTTAGAGCTGCGGGTGGGGTTGCGCGATCGCGTCACCCCCGGCCAGCCCGTAGCCCTCCAGCGCAACGCCTTTGGCGATGTGGTGGCCGAATACCGCGCCACCGTCGCTGGAGAGGTGGCGGTGGTGGCCCGCGACGCCCTCTGTGAACCCGGCGCGCGGGTAGTGCAAATTCTCTATAGCCGGGGCAGCGGGCTCTGATTACTTAGTCTGCTGCTGGGCGGCATCAGCTTGCTCGCCGCTGGTCTAGCAGCCCGCAGGGTGCTGTCTGAGCCCCCCGTGCCTGAGGCCTAGATCCAGATCTCAGGCCCGGCTGTTCAGCTGTCACAGGTCTATCAGCTACAGTTTGATCGGCTAAAGTGTCACAGCTTTGCCACTGCCCCGCCGCTGGGCCGCAATACTATAGATCTAAAGTCGTAACTACGATGCGATAGCCAAAGAAGGATAACAACATGGAGAGAGATGAGTCTGGGCGCACTTCAAGCCGCAAGTTTTCGACTGTAGCTAAGTCGTTTGCCTTAGTCGTGTTAGGGGCGGGCGCTACCGCCGGGGGTCAGGCCCTCAACGCCCTGGTGCAGCCGTCGGACAGCACTCCTGTCGCCGAAGCGTTTTGGGACAGTGGCTTTTTAGGGCGAGAGAGTCAGGCTCAGCCCGAAAGCGCCCCGGCTGGTGCTAGCCAAGGTGTCTCCCTGGCCATGGCACCGGCGATGTCTAACCCCAACGCGATTGCCGATATTGTTCGCCAGGTCGGCCCGTCGGTGGTGCGAATTGACGCCGCCCGCACGGTGCAGACCAATCTGCCGCCCATGCTGCAAGACCCGTTCTTTCGCCAGTTCTTTGGCGACAACCTGCCCGCTCCCCGGAGTGAGCAGGTGCGACGGGGGGTGGGGTCTGGCTTTATCACCTCTGCCGACGGCCAGATTATCACCAATGCCCACGTGGTGGCCGGGGCCGACCAGGTCAATGTCACCCTTAAGGATGGCCGCACATTTACGGGTCGGGTGATGGGAGCCGACTCGGTGACCGATATCGCAGTGATTAAAATTGAGGCCAGCGATCTGCCCACGGTCTCGGTTAGCAACTCCGATCAAATTCAGCCCGGTGAGTGGGCCATTGCCATTGGCAACCCCCTGGGCCTCGACAGCACCGTGACTGCTGGCATCATCAGCGCCACGGGCCGCACTAGCCGCGAGATCGGCGTGCCCGATAAGCGAGTCGACTTTATTCAGACCGACGCCGCTATCAACCCCGGCAACTCTGGCGGGCCGCTACTCAACCTCAGGGGCGAAGTGATCGGTGTCAATACGGCCATCATTCAGGGTGCCCAGGGCATCGGCTTTGCCATTCCGATGAACACGGTGCAGCGGATCAGCGCACAGCTGATTGAAACGGGTCAGGTGGAGCACGCCTATCTGGGCATTCAGATGGTGACGCTGTCGGCGGAGACTAAGGCAAACATCAACAACAGCCCCAACCGCCCCTTTACTGTGGCCGATGAGTCGGGGGTGCTGATTGTCCGAGTCGTGCCCAATTCTCCGGCGGCCCAGGGCGGGCTGCGCGAGGGGGATGTGATTGTGGCGGTGGCAGGTCAGCCTGTGAGCGATAGCGCCGCTGTGCAACAAGCGGTGGAGCGCTCCCGGGTGGGGCAAGATCTGGCCATCACCCTGCGGCGCGGTGGCCGTGAGCAAACCATTGCGGTGCGCCCCGGCAACGTGCCGACTCGGTAATCTCTCTACCCGACTTCGTCGGGGATGGGGACGTGACTGTAGCGGGCGCGGCAGTCTTGCCGCGCTTTTTGGGTGATGCCCCAGGCTCCGCCAAAACCGCCGATGGAGACCCATTGATCTACTGTTTGCCCCACTGCCGCTATGAACTTGCCTAGCCCCCGCGCCCCAGAGTTCTTTGGGCTGATGCTGTTTACCCGTTACCCCGAACCAGGGCGCACTAAAACCCGGCTGATTGCTCACCTGGGGCCAGCGGGGGCTGCCAGCCTCCAGCGGGCGATGACCGAGCATGTGCTGGGGCAGGTCACCGCCGCCGCCCAGCAGCTACCCCTGGCGGTGGAGGTGCACTTTGCCGGGGGCAGCCAGGCCCAAATGCAGAGCTGGTTAGGCGATCGGGTTACCTACTATCCCCAGGGGGAGGGCGATCTGGGGGCGCGGCTGGGGGCGGCCTTTGGGCAAAATTTTAGGGCGGGTCGGCCGGGTGCGATCGCAATTGGCAGCGACTGCCCTGCCCTGGGTACCGCCCATCTGACCGCCGCAATTAATGCTTTACACCAAACCGATGTGGTGATTGGCCCTGCCACCGACGGCGGCTACTACCTGATGGGGCTGCGGCTGCCGCAGCCCGCCCTGTTTGATGCGATCGCCTGGGGCACGGGCGAGGTGCTGGCCCAAACCCTGGCCGCCGCCGCCGCCCAGGGGCTAACCGTAGAGCTGCTGACCCCGCTGACCGATATAGACCGACCCGCCGACCTGCCCCAGTGGGAGCAGATTTTGGCTAAATCGGCCCGCTAGTTATCGTCAATTTCCTCTAGAGCATTGGTGACGATGATTGTTCAGCAGGTTGGGCTAGCCCAGGCTTGAGCAGCAGGCCCCAGACCGAGTTAAACGGATGCACCGCCTTAACCGGCTGCCCTTGGCTGACCAGCACTCTACCCTCATTGGCCCACTGAAACGCCGACCCCGCCAGGTTATACACCTCGCTGTAGCCCGCCGAGCGCAGCTGAGCCGCCAGCCGAGCCGACCGATAGCCCACCGAACAGTAGGCCACAATCGGCTGGTGGGGCGCTAACCCCAAGCCCAGAACCGCATCGAGATTGGGTGCATGGTGGGCCTGGGGCAAATGGCTGACGGCAAACTCGTAGTCGCGCCGCACATCGATCAGAATAGGGGTAGACAAACTAGATCTAGGCGAAATTGGCGCAGGCGCTTTGCCCTCGTCTAGCCAACTGGCCAGCCCCTGGGTTGTCACCGTAGGCACCCCCGGAAACGACCGCTGCACCCAGCGGCCCATGCCCCACCAGGCCACAGCTCGAACCCAATTCATCGGCGTTAGCATCAGAGATAGGGGCCACCGGCCCAGGAGATCGACCATGCTGGATTTTACTCCCTGGCATACTCTGCTTCAAACCTACGTCAATGACCAGGGCCAGGTAGACTATGCCCGCTGGCAGCAGGCCGACATGCCCGCCCTAGCGGCCTGGCTAGCGGCCCAACCCAACCGTCTCGACGGCCTGACCTCAGAGGAGTCTCTAGCGCTGTTGATCAACCTCTACAATGCCCTCACCATTCAGCAGGTACTGAAACAATACCCGATTGACTCAATTTTGCCCAAGCTGCTGGGGTTGCCCAACTGGCTGAGCTTCTGGCGCTTCTTTAGCCGATCGCTCTACCAACTCAATGGCCAGCCCACCAGCCTCAACGGCATTGAGCACGGCACCCTGCGGCCCCAGTTTCAAGAGCCCCGCATTCACTTTGCCCTGGTGTGCGCCTCGGGGGGGTGCCCAATTTTGCGCAACGAGGCCTACTGGCCCGATATTGTCGAAGCCCAGCTTGAAACCGACGCCCATCGCTTCATTCACAACCCCGAAAAAGTGCGCTACGACGCCGAGGCCGGGGTGCTCTATTGCAGCAAAATTTTTAAGTGGTACAGCGAAGACTTTTTGCGGGTGGCGGCCTCGGTGCCCGACTATGTGGGGGCTTACCTGGCCCCCAGCCCGCCGCTCTCGGCGCTGACGAAAGTTGAGTATTTGCCCTACGACTGGGGGCTCAACCAGCAAACGGCGGCGGGGAAGGAATAAGGTATCGGGTTTTGGGTTTCGGGTATCGGATTTTCGGCCTGCCTGACACCTGACACCCGACACCTAATACCCCTTCTATCCCCTATCTCACATCTGCATAAAATTGCTTGAGCTTAGTGGCGGGCACCCCCAGCCCCCACAGAAAGCCGATCATGAGGTAGATGGCGTTGGCTTTTAAGGCTCCCCAGGCGGCGACCCGGCGGTCAGAAGACTGCACAACCCGGTTGAGCTGGCGAATGCGGCCTCGGCGGCAGAGCTTGAGGCAGAGGTCGGCTTCTTCCATAATCGGCAGGGCCGAATCAAAGCCACCGCAGGCGAGAAAGTCGGCCCGACGGCAGAACATGGCCTGGTCGCCAAACAGCAGCCGCAGCCCTCGCCCAAAGAACAGATGGGGCCGAAACAACAGCGGTGCGTAGTAGGTTTTGAGCGCATTGTGCAGTGAGATCGCCCAGCGAGTGGTGTGGGGGCCAGCCATCAGGGAGATAAACCCGCCGCAGGCAATGTCTGGGTTGGCCAGGGTGCTCTGCATTAGAAGCACTAGATCATCTGGCACCAGGGTGTCGGCGTGGAGAAAGCAGAGGGCGTCGCCCTGGGCAGCGGTAGCCCCCAGGTTCATCTGTACCGATCGGCCTGGGGCAGGGGCATGGATCACGGTGAGGGGCAGTCGGTCGGCGTAGGCACGGGCGATGGTGACGGTGCGATCGCAGCTGCCCCCGTCAACCAGCAAAATTTCGCGGGGGGGCGGGTTGAGGCTCTGCAACAACCCCAGGGTGCGGCCCAGGCAGGTCGCTTCATTCCAGGTAGGGATGATAATGGAAACCGACATGGCATACCCCCTCAAACCGGTAACCATAGTACGGCGCACCCACCACGATTGGGCTGGCAGGGTCGTCGCTGCGATCGCCCTATGGTAGCCCCTAGCCTAGAGAGCGTCCCTATTTGAAGAGCTGTCGGCAGAAAAGTTGAAGACTGCGTGGCAAAGGGGCAACTATGGATGTTATATTGATTATCGCGATTATGGCGGGTGTAGCCAAGTGGTTAAGGCAGTGGATTGTGATTCCACCATTCGAGGGTTCGATCCCCTTCATCCGCCCTGTTTTTGTACAGTGGCACTTTATTTGTCATCGGAGACCCATTGCTGTCATTGGTGACAAGTTACTGTCATCGAGACCTACTCATCCATGATGTCTACGCCGTAGAAATTGTCCGTAATAATCCGCTTTTTGATGAAATAGGGCAGTGAGGGGTGGTCGCGCATCACCTCATTCAACCAGGCCCGCAGCGGTGGATCGCTCGAAAATTGAATGACCCCAATCACCTTCGAGTACACATTGATCAGCTATTCTGTAATCTCGGGCCAGGTATAGTAGGCCCCAAACGCCTTTTGGTGATGTATTTCTCAAAAATGTAGCCCAGCACATCGGGGTTGATTTCGTTGACCTTGCCCGTCGTGCGATCGTCCAAATGCCAGGAATAGCCCTCAAACAGGGCAAACATCTGGTCAAAGGCGGCATCGGAGATGGCGATCTGCTTAAAAGTTGAGCGGCATGGGGGGCTTGAGGGTTGGCGGGGCAGCGGTGTGACGACCTGGTGTAGGTTGCCCGTGGGGTCAGAAAACGAATCGGGCAGACGAGGCTCGATGGCTGAGGGCTTAACCCAGTTGTAACCCCAATTGCCGGATCTGACTCCCCAAAGCCGCAACTATAAAGACTTCTGCAACAGTCTGGATCGCCTCTGGCCCCTTGGCCTACAGTTGAGGCAACTCTCTAGCGATCTTGGCTATGACCACTTCAGACCTCCCAGGCGACAACCGCTCGGTGCAGATTGGCGGCAGTGTGACCGGCAGCGCCGTGGTGACAGGCGACAGCAATACGGTCTCGGTGCAGTTTCAGCAGGCGGCGCTGCCAGCACCGGAGACGGTGGATATTCAGGCGGAGATTGAGGCGCTGAAAGCAATCTTCGCAAGTCTAAACAACCCAACGATCACGGGCGCAGCTGAAGAGTTGGCCCAGGAGGCGGCGAAGCCAGAACCGGATAAGGAGATCATGGCCGATGCCCTGGAAACCGGGCTGAAGCGCATTAAGAAGTTAGCGGATTTTGGTGACGCGATCGATCAGCTGCGGCCCCATGTGGAGGCGACGGCGGGGTGGCTGGGCCAGCATGGCCACAAGCTGCTGCCCCTGGTGGGTTTAGTTCTCTAAAAGGCAGTATCGAGGGCTATGGGAGAACGGGGCATCCAAATTCAAGAGAGTGCGGTGGGGAGTGCGATCGTCTCCGGCGATGGCAACACTATTTATGTGATTCACCAGACCACCCAACAGCGCCAGGAACCTGCCACTGCCGAAATCCCGGTAAAGCTTGGCCCCAACCCCTACAAAGGGCTGGCGGCGTTTACAGAACAGGACGGCGATCGCTACTTTGGCCGCGAAACCCAGGTGAAACGGCTGTGGGAACGGTTTCAGCGGTTGGTGGAGCAGTCGGAAGTACCCCGCCTGTTGCCGATTTTGGGGCCGTCGGGGTCGGGCAAGTCGTCTTTGGCGCGGGCGGGGTTGATTCCGGCCCTGGCCCAGCGGCCGCTGTTGGGGAAGGCCCAGCTGCGGGTGGCGGTGCTGGTGCCCGGTAGCCATCCCCTCGAAGCGCTGGCGGGGGT